>JAZUNH010000025.1:0-4361 GCA_045604065.1 Anaerovoracaceae bacterium | reverse complement strand
ATCCGGAGATATTCCACAGCATAGTTGAACACGACCTCATCATCAGTATATATCCCCATAAAAGGCTTTGCCAGAAAGATGCCGATCGACGCGAATATCAGCCAGTTAAGGACTGACAGGATAATGCTGGTCTCTGCCGTTCTGTTCGCCTCCTCATACCGCCTCGCCCCGAGCTTTCTGGCGATAAGGGAGTTAACTCCGACGCCCGTGCCCACGGCAAGAGAGATCATGATGAACTGTACCGGTATGATGTACGATACGGCTGTCAGAGCGTCTTCGCTTATTCTCGAGACGTATATACTGTCGACCATATTATAAAGAGCGGCGATCGTCATTGACAGGATCGCCGGCCAGGACATCGACAGCAGTAGTTTCGGTATCGGCTGCACGCCCATTTTATTCAGTTTTGCTGCATGTTCTTCTTTCACTTGTTCTCCAAATAAAAAAGTTGGGCAGGTCTGTAAGCCGGGTTCTGTATTAGACGATCATCTATCTAGGCGAAACATCACTGCTCGCTCATGCGGTCCGCTAACGGGACAGGGACGGGCCGCCCCTTTATGTCCCCCGCCCTGCCCCCGGCTCGGGTTTACACGGCCGCCGTGTCACCACGGCGCCGGTGAGCTCTTACCTCGCCATTTCAACCTTGCCACGGCATGACCCGTTTCGGCGGTATGTTTCTGTTGCACTTTCCCTATAGTTACCTACGCCGGACGTTATCTCGGCATCCTTGCCCTGCGGAGCCCGGACTTTCCTCATTCATTCCCGCGTGATACGCGGGCGCCATGCGACCGTCTGGCCTGCCCAAGTTATTAGATTTTACCACGAAAACGGATTTATATCAATTTCCGATCGTATCACTTCAGCATCTGTCTTTTCAGAAAGCATGCTTGCCATGTTCTCGACAAAGCATTTCTCGGTACCATAATGGCCTGCGTCCAGTACACAGATGCCCAGGCCTTTAGCTAGCTGCGCGTCATGATATTTCACGTCGCCCGTGATATACATGCCGCATCCTTCGCTGAACGCCTCAGGTATGAACTCAGCTCCCGCTCCCGTGCACCAGCCTATCTTCTTTATCTTCGTCTCAGGATCTCCTACCGCCCTGAAGAGGCGCAGATCCATCTGGAGCTTCTCAGCTGTGTCTTTTATTATATCGCCGAAGAACTTCTCTTCAGGAAGCTCTGCGGTCCTGAGATACTCGTTTCCGCCTGACGGCTTTGATATACTATCAAAGCCGAGGATCCTGCCGAGATAGTCATTGTTTCCGCCTTCCATCTTATCGAACGACGTGTGCGCGGAATATACTGATATCCCGGCCCTTATGAGACGCTCGATATATCTGCCCGAGTTGTCCTCATAGTCTATAGAGCTCGTGCTCGTGAATATCAGCGGATGATGTGTGACTATCCAGTCAGCCTCAGCGTTCATCGCCTCGTCTATAACACTGTCTGTTATCTCAAGGGCAACAAGTATTCTCTGTGCCTTAGGATAGCCCATATCGATCTGGACTCCGGTATTGTCCCATTCTTCGGCGAGTTCCGTATGACAGATCTTTTCTAACTTTTCTATGAATTCCTTTCTCTGCATAGCTTTCCAAGCCTCTCTTCACGCTTTTCCAGTATCCTGAGCATATCCTTTCCGGATGCGGAATTCTCTCTGATGCTCTTTTCTATAACTCTTGTTTTCTCGATCTCCGACATGAAATACTCTGTGTCCGCGCCGCTCGCGTCCGGATCTCTGAGCTCGTCCGGATACTCGTACTCTGACCACCTTTCCGGATCTTCTGAAAACAGCTCTTCAGGAGACATCCTTTCATGCAGCGATATATCCTTTGGCGAAGCACCAAATGTATCACAGCAGATGATCTCGCTGAATCTTCCGTTCTCTCTTACCACAGTCTGGTCGTCAACAGCAAACCCGTTCACGTCCAGCCACATACGGAGGAGCGCCGCGTCTCTTCTCGGCTGCAGGATGAACTTTCTGAATGACAGCGTCCTGGATATGTCCCATGACATGATATCCAGGATCTGAAGTCCTCCCATACCGGCGATCACAATGTCGTCGACTTCTCCGTCATCCAGGACGTCGAGCCCGTCGCCAAGCCTCGCTTCAGGCATCTCATCTTCAACAAGAGACATGCGCGCGTCCTTAATAGCTTTGTCCAGCGAGCCTCTGCTTACGTCAGACATGATTATCTTCCCATATCCGCCGATTCCGGCAAGATAGATGGGAAGATAGCCGTGGTCAGTTCCTATGTCGCAGACTGATTCGCCTTTGTCTATGTATGAGGCGATCTGTTCAAGTCTTCTGCTAAGTCTGACACTCATTCTTTACTCCAGATAATCCTTGAGCTTCTTGCTCCTGCTTGGATGACGCAGCTTCCTTAAGGCTTTGGCCTCGATCTGCCTGATACGCTCTCTGGTTACGTCGAATTCCTTTCCGACTTCCTCAAGAGTACGTGTCCTTCCGTCGTCCAGGCCGAACCTAAGGCGGAGCACCTTCTGCTCTCTGTCGGTAAGTGTATCCAGTACTTCGACGATCTGCTCTTTCAGCATTGAGAACGCCGCGGCGTCCGCAGGCGCAGGAACATCCTCGTCAGGAATGAAGTCGCCGAGGTGGCTGTCCTCTTCTTCACCGATCGGGGTCTCAAGAGACACAGGCTCCTGTGAGATCTTCTGGATCTCGCGCACTTTATCTACTGATATGCCCATCTCCTTTGATATCTCTTCCGGAGTCGCCTCACGCCCGTATTTCTGAAGGAGCTGTCTCGATATCCTGGTAAGCTTGTTGATAGTTTCAACCATATGGACAGGGATCCTTATGGTGCGGGCCTGGTCGGCGATGGACCTTGTTATAGCCTGCCTGATCCACCATGTGGCGTATGTAGAGAATTTGTATCCTTTTCTGTAGTCGAACTTGTCCACAGCCTTGATAAGGCCGAGGTTTCCTTCCTGTATAAGGTCAAGGAACAGCATGCCTCTTCCAACGTATCTCTTGGCAATGCTCACGACAAGCCTGAGGTTGGCTTCGCAGAGTCTGTTCTTGGCGTCCTCATCACCGTTTTCCATCCTCTTTGCGAGCTCTATCTCCTCGTCCGCGGAAAGCAGAGGGACTTTTCCTATCTCCTTCAGGTACATCCTGACAGGATCGTCCACAGCGACTCCCTTAGGTACTGTCTTCTCCACGTCGATAGCGCCGTTCTCGTCGATGACGACGCCGTTTTCGTCGTCCTCAGGGATAGTATCGTCGTCTTCGATGATATTATCAAAGTCGTCATCTTCGATATTCGTCGTGATCTCGATGTTCTTCGACAGAAGAGAGTCGTAGATATCATCAATAAGATTCTTGTTGAGATCTTTTGAGTCAAGGTACTCGTACATCTCACTGTATGTAAGAGTACCGTTGTGCCTGGAAGCACGCTGCGAAAGCTTATCCACGAAGATATCTCTTATCTGCTCGCTGTCCATGCCGTCTATGCTTATATCCTCATCAGCCTCGTATTCATCATCCTGAATATCATCCTGGCTGCTCTTTTCCGGCTCCCGGACAGGCTCTTCAATCTTCTCCTTCTCAGCTTTCGGCGCTGACTTCTTTCTTGTCTTCTTCGGTTTTTCGGCGGTCTCAGGCTTTGGGGCATCTTCCGGCTCTTTTACTTCTTCTGCGATCTCTTCCGCAGCTTCTTCCGGCTTTGCCTCATCTTTCCTGACGTCGTCAAGGTTCACTTTGATTCCTTTTTTCATCGTTACCTTCTTTTCTGTTTTAGTTTTCTGATCTCGTTCTGGACTTCGATAAGCTCCTGCTGGAACTTCTTTACTTTGTCCCCCGCCGTCGTGTCATCCGCCAGCGAGAGGCTCATGAGGATGCTTTTCTCTTTCCCGGTCAGCTCGTCGATCTTCCAGCTGTCCACCAGATCTCCGTATATGTCTTCGATCCGGCTTCCGTCTATAACAACGGACCCCATGGCTTCTATGACCTTCTCCTGGTCAGTCTCCGGGAGCCCGTCGATTATCTCATCCATGTCAATATGCCCGCTGTCCCTGCGCTGGATATAAGCTTTATTCAGCACCTTTCTCGCGAGCTCTGTTTTTATTATTCCCTTATTTTCCTTGATCTTATCAAGAAAATCCGATTTTTCTGCAATTATTTTTATCAGATACTTCTCTCTCGGCAGAAGATCACCGGATCCCTCTTCCTGTCCGGCTTCCTGATATTCTTTCCTTTCCTGCTTTTTCGCGTCCACTCCCTGTATCTCACGGATGACAGAATCCTTAGATACTCCCAGCTCTTCCGCGAGCCTCGCGGTGTAAAGCTCCTGTTCCACAGGGTCCATTACAGAAAGGATCTCTGCCGCCTTCTTTATG
>JAZUNH010000024.1:0-19636 GCA_045604065.1 Anaerovoracaceae bacterium | reverse complement strand
GCCGATACCGAAACTACTGCTGTCGATGTCCTGGCCGGCGATTCTGTCAATGACGATCGCCGCTCTTTATAATATGGTCGACAGTATATACGTCTCGAGAATAAGCGAAGACGCTCTGACAGCCGTATCGTACATCATACCGGTACAGTTCATCATGATCTCTCTAGCCGTGGGCACAGGCGTAGGAGTTAACTCCCTTATCGCCAGAAAGCTCGGGGCAAAGCGCTACGAGGAAGCTAACAGGACGGCTGAGACGAGCCTTATCCTGTCGGTAGTGAACTGGCTGATATTCGCGTCGATCGGCATCTTTCTGGCAAAGCCTTTTATGGGGATATATACTGATGATGAGGTCGTGTTCAACTATGCTGTGGAATATCTCCGGATCGTCACCATTTTCAGCTTCTGCGCCATAATGGAGATCAACCTGGAGAAAGTGCTGCAGTCGACGGGAAACATGATCGCACCGATGATAATCAGTATGTCGGGGTGCATCACGAACATCATCCTTGACCCGATCTTCATTTTCGGATATTTCGGTATCCCGAGGATGGAAGTAGAGGGCGCGGCTATAGCTACTGTGATAGGTCAGACTGTGTCGCTTATTGTAGCGGTATATCTGCTCAGAACAAAAGAACACGCCGTGCAGTTCGACATGAGAGCGTTCAGGATCGACTGGGGCATAATCGGAGATATATACTCGGTAGCTCTTCCTTCGATAGTCATGCAGTCTGTGGCGTCGATCGTACTGATAGCCTACAACTGGATACTGTCGGCAACGCCTGTTGCAGTAGCCGTGCTCGGCGTTTACGGGAAGATAGAATCGTTTGTTTTCATGCCGGTGTTCGGGCTGCAGCAGGGGGCTCTTCCTCTGATGGCATATAATTTCGGCGCAAGGAACAAGAAGAGGATGATGGATACGCTCAAGATGTCCATACTGATCTCTCTTGTGATAATAAGTATAGGGACAGCGATATTCCAGCTGGCTCCGGAGCTGCCGCTCTCTCTGTTCCACGCGGAAGGCGAAATGATGGAGCTTGGGATCGCAGCGCTCAGAGAGATAAGCCTCTGCTTTATTCCAGCGGCTGTCGGAATATCCTTAGGAACTACGTTCCAGGCGACAGGACACGGCGTCTACATGCTGATAGAGTCGCTCATACGCCAGGTCGTCGGGGTTCTGCCGCTGGCATATATCCTGTATAACTTCTACGGGCCTAAATATACTTTTTACTCATATCCGCTCGCGGAGATACTCGGAATGATATTCGGAGCAATAATGTTCGTTGTTTTATATAAAAAGGAGATAAGGGATCTGGATAAGGTGGAAACATGCGCTTAGGAATCGACATAGGATCTACAACTGTAAAGCTCGTCCTTATGAACGAGCAGGGCGAAGTGACATACTCGAGATACGAGAGGCATATGTCTAACGTATTCGAGAAAGTGAAAGAAATGCTCAGGAACATGCTGGAAGAGGAGGGCGACATAGTCGTCCGCACCGTTATTACGGGCTCCGGCGGTCTTTCGCTTGCGAAAATGCTCGGCATCAGGTTCGAGCAGGAAGTCATCACATGCAGCAAAGCAGTCGAGACTCTTATCCCTGAAACAGACGTGGTGATCGAGCTCGGCGGAGAGGACGCCAAGATCACCTTCTACGGATCCACGATAGAGCAGAGGATGAACGGGACCTGCGCCGGAGGCACGGGGGCTTTCATCGACCAGATGGCGATCCTTCTCAACACTGACGCCAACGGGCTCAACGAAGCCGCGAAGAACTATAAGATAATATATCCTATCGCCGCGAGGTGTGGCGTGTTCGCAAAGACCGACATACAGCCACTCATAAACGACGGGGCCGCCATAGAAGACCTGGCCGCGTCTATATACCAGGCTGTCGTAAACCAGACGATAAGCGGGCTTGCATGCGGACACGTGATCAAAGGCAAGGTGGCTTTCCTCGGCGGTCCTCTTACGTTCATGTCAGAGCTGAGGAAAAGGTTCATCGAGACGCTGGCGCTAAAGGACGAAGACGTGATATTCCCTGAGAATTCCAAGTTCTTCGTAGCAATTGGCGCAGCGATGCTTGCCGGAAAACAGGAGGAAGAGTGGCTGTCCGACATAGTGAGAAGAGTCGAAAACTCTGACCAGTCTGAAGCTTCCGATACAAAACACGTAGAGCCTCTGTTCAGGAATGAGGAGGAATACAACAGGTTCAGGGCCCGCCACGAAAGGGCTAAGATAAAGAGAAAGAGGATCGAGAAGGCTACAGGGAGAACGTATCTTGGGATAGACGCCGGATCTACCACGACCAAGGCCACCCTAATGGATGACAATAAAAATCTTCTGTATTCCTTCTACAGGAATAACGAAGGAGACCCTGCGGAAGCAGTCCGCATGATGCTGAAGGAGCTTTACAGCAAGCTTCCTGCAACGGCATACATAGCGAACACCTGCGTCACCGGATATGGAGAAGGCCTCATAAAGGCCGCTTTCAAGGCCGATATGGGCGAGATAGAAACGATGGCGCATTACAAGGCTGCTTCTGAGTTCAGGCCGGGCGTGGACTTCATACTGGACATCGGCGGCCAGGACATGAAATGCATGAAGATAAAGGACGGGGCGATATATAATATCATGCTGAACGAGGCTTGCTCGGCGGGTTGCGGCTCCTTCCTTGAAACATACGCGAAATCAGTCAATCTGGATACAGAAGCCTTTGCGCAGGAAGCGCTGTTCTCTGAAAATCCGGTGGATCTCGGCACGAGATGCACGGTGTTCATGAATTCCAAGGTAAAGCAGGCGCAGAAAGAAGGCGCGACGATCGGAGACATCTCCGCGGGGCTTTCATATTCTGTCATCAAAAACGCCCTGTATAAAGTGATAAAGCTGAGGAACCCTGACGAGACCGGTGAAAAGGTGGTAGTGCAGGGCGGCACATTCATGAATGACGCGGTCCTGAGAGCCATAGAGATCATCATAGGAAAAGAAGTGGTGAGGCCTGACATAGCAGGGCTCATGGGCGCATACGGATGCTCTCTCATTGCAAAGGACAACTATGTGGAGGGAACAAGATCGTCCGTTATATCGGGCAAGGAGCTGGAGGACTTCCACGTCGAGCATCAGAACGGAAGATGCAAAAGATGCGAGAACCAGTGCATACTTACGATAAACAGATTCGCTGACGGCTCGAGGTTCATAACAGGGAACAGATGCGAGAGAGGCGCAGGCGGCACGATGAACAAGTCTGATATCCCGAACCTGTATGATTACAAGTTTAGAAGACTGTTCGATTACAAGCCTTTATCAGAAGACGAGGCCAGAAGAGGAACGGTAGCGATACCGAGAGTACTGAACATGTACGAGGACTATCCATTCTGGTTCACGTTCTTCACTGAGCTCGGATTCAGAGTGGCGCTGTCTCCTGCTTCAAATAAGGCTATATACTCGGCTGGACTGGAGACGATATCGTCGGACACAGCCTGCTATCCGGCGAAGCTCGTTCACGGACACATAAAGTGGCTTGTGGATCAGGGATACAAGATGATCTTTTATCCGAGCCTCAACTTCGAGCGGATCGAGGACAGAGCAGCCGGCAATCATTACAACTGTCCGATCGTAGCCACATATCCTGAAGTCATAGCGAACAACATGGATGACCTCTTTGACGACCAGATGGTCAGGTTCATCCATCCGTTCCTGCCGTACGACGATGACGACAGGCTGATAAGGGAGCTTTCAAGGAACCTCAGTGAGAGATATCACATAAAGAAGGGCGAGATAGCAGGAGCGGTAAGAGCAGCAAGACAGGAGCAGATAAACTTCAAGAACGATATCAAAAAGCAGGGAGAGTATGCTCTTAAGTACGCGAAGGATCATGGCAAGAAGGCGGTCGTGCTCGCGGGACGTCCGTATCACCTTGACCCTGAAATAAACCACGGGATCGACAGGATGATAAGCTCGTTCGGGCTTGTGGTCCTGACAGAAGACTCTGTATCGCATCTTGCCGAGCTTCCAAGGCCTATACGTGTGCTCGACCAGTGGGTGTTCCACTCGAGGCTGTATAAAGCTGCGGCGTTCGCGGGAACCAGACAGGATGTCGAGCTGGTACAGCTGAACTCCTTCGGCTGCGGCCTGGACGCTGTCACGACAGACCAGGTAGAAGAGATCTGCAGAAGCAACAACAAACTGTATACAGTCATAAAGATAGACGAGGTGTCGAACCTCGGATCCGCGAAGATCAGGATCAGGTCGCTTAAGGCTGCGATGGAAGAGCGTGAGAAGAACGGCATAGTTTCCAAGCCGGATTATAAAGGCTTTACGAGAAAGCTGTTCACCAAAGAGATGAAAGACACCTATACGCTGCTTATACCGCAGATGGCGCCTATACATTTCAATTATCTGAAAGATGTCATAACGGCATCCGGATATAAGGTGTCGCTGCTTCCGCCTGTCGACACAAACTCTGTCGACGAGGGACTTAAATACGTGAATAACGATGCGTGCTATCCGACTATCGTGACTCTCGGCCAGATAATATCGGCTCTTAAATCAGGGAAATATGATCTCGACAGGACGGCCGTGTTCATGTCGCAGACAGGAGGAGGCTGCAGGGCGAGCAACTATATCGCGCTCCTCAGAAAAGCACTGAGAGACCTTCACATGGAACAGATACCCGTTGTGTCTTTCAACGCCGGCGGACTTGAGCAGAACCCGGGATTCAGGATAACGCCGACGATGGCTATGGGACTTGCGATAGGAGTGATCTACGGAGATCTCGCCATGAGAGTGCTTTACGCAACAAGACCGTATGAGAAGAACAAAGGTGAGTCTGAAAGAGTACTTGAATCCTGGCATGACAGGATAGTCCATAACATGCTCCACTTCAGCAAGAAGACCTTCGTTAAAAACGTAAAAGGCATCGTCGAAGACTTTGATAAGATAGAACGGCTCGACGTAAAAAAGCCTAGAGTGGGCGTTGTGGGGGAGATCCTCGTAAAATATCACCCTAACGCGAACAACAACATAGTAGACACTATCGAAGAAGAGGGCGGCGAAGCCGTTGTCCTGGATCTTCTTGATTTCTTCCTGTACGGCATGTACAACAAAAAGTTCAACTACGAGCATCTTTCAGGCACATGGAAAGAGATGAAGGCGAATGAGATGGTCATGAAGCTCGTTGAATGGATGAGAGACCCTGTCAGAGATGCGCTTGAAAAGAGCAGGCACTTTGATCCGCCTGAGAGGATAGAGGAAACAGCCGAGGCTGCGGGATCTGTTTTGTCGATCGGCAACCAGTGCGGAGAGGGATGGCTCCTTACCGGCGAGATGGTAGAGCTCATGCATAAAGGCGTGGAGAACATAGTATGTCTTCAGCCGTTTGCCTGCCTTCCTAACCACGTAACAGGGAAGGGAATGATGAAATCAATCAGGAAGCTGAATCCTAAAGCCAACATAGTAGCCATAGACTACGACCCGGGAGCAAGCAACGTAAATCAGCTCAACCGTATAAAGCTCATGATGAGCACGGCTCATAAAAACATGGAGTCTGAGTTGTCAGAAGGCTAATGTTGTTGTATAATATACAAAAATAATTCTAATTCAAGGAGGAAACCCATGGGAAGACATGGTACTATCGCAGGAAGAAAGGCTGCTCAGGATTCCAAGAGAGCGGCTCTGTTCACAAAATACGCAAAGACGATCACTGTAGCCGCCAAGGACGGAGGAGATCCTGAATACAACGCGGGCCTCAGGACAGCTATAGAGAAGGCCAAGGCCATCGGTATGCCTAACGACAACATCTCCAGAGCTATCAAGAAGGGGACCGGAGAGCTCGGAGGGGTTTCATACGAAGAGCTCACATTCGAAGGATATGGCGCCGGCGGTGTTGCTATGATCGTAGAATGCCTTACAGACAACACCAACAGGACCACATCTGCCGTACGTTCGCTTTTCGACAAGCACGGCGGCAACCTCGGTACACCGGGATGCGTATCATATATGTTTACCAGGAAGGGCGTCATCATTATTGAGAAGACAGATGACATAGATGAGGACGAACTGATGGAAGCAGCGCTCGACGCCGGTGCGGACGACATGGAGACTCTGGAGGACAGCTTTGAGATCACAACTGATCCATCGGCTTACAATGACGTGGACCAGGCCTTAAGGCAGGCCGGCTACGAGCTCGTAATGTCAGAGATAGAGCAGGTGCCTTCTGTTGAAAGTACGCCTGATGAGAAGGACCTCCGCAAGCTGAAGAAGCTTGTCGACATCCTTGAGGAGAACGACGACGTCCAGAACGTACATACGAACTGCGCCGTAGACCTCGACGAGATCGAGCTGTAAGTATAGCTGAACGGAATATGTGTATTTTTACCTGGAGCATTCGTTAAGGACTGTTAATTGAACCTACAGCATTTTATTGGGAATCCGGGGTTCGGCTGATCAGGCAACGCCTCCTTTGAGTGGACTGCCGAGGCAGCAGACAGGGTACCCACCTATCTGGGAGGATAGGAGTCAGTTAGGTCCTGACGGTGCATCTGGGTATTTTTTTGAGAAGAGAGAGATATGAGCGGAAAATTTGTTGTTATCGACGGTAACAGCCTTATGAACAGGGCGTATTACGCGATGCAGCGGCCGATGATAACGAGAGACGGAGTCTATACACAGGGCATATACGGCTTTCTCAATATGCTTAACAAAATAATGCATGATGAGGAGCCGGACTATATAGCCGTATGCTGGGACAGGAAGACGCCTACATTCAGGCATCTTGAATATAAGGAATACAAAGCCGGAAGGAGGAAGATGCCTCCTGAGCTTGCCATGGAATTTCCTCTTATCAAAGAGATCCTTGAGGCGATGAATATAAGGCAGCTTGAGATAGACGGGTTCGAGGCTGACGATATTATCGGAACACTCGCGAAAGAAAGCGAGGAGATGGGATATGAGCCGCTAATAATCACAGGGGATAAAGACGCTCTGCAGCTGGCTTCAGATAAGACGAAGATCATGATAACAAGGAAAGGCATCACAGACTTCGATCTCTACGACAGGGAAAAGATGCTTGAGCGCTATGAGCTCACTCCGGAGCAGTTCATAGATCTTAAAGGACTCATGGGAGACCAGTCTGACAATATCCCGGGAATACCGGGAATAGGCGAGAAGACCGGGATAAAGCTCCTGAAAGAATTCGGTAGTGTAGCTGAGCTTCTTAAGCGGTCGGAGGAGATAAAGCCTGAAAAGCTGAAGCAGAAGGTCGAGGAGAACGCGGCGCTTGCTTCCATGAGCAGAAGACTGGCCACTATAGTGACAAACGTACCGATAGAGTACGACATGGATGAATGCAGAGTGGAAGAGCCGGATATCGACAAGCTTGTAAGCCTGTATTCAAAGCTTGAGCTTAACAGCTTTCTCAGGAAGCTGGACATATCATCTTCTCAGGCAAATGAACAGAACATAAGCGACGACAGAGAAAAAATCAAGAGGACCGATATCCTGGACGGCGATCTGTCAAAGCTCGAGCTTGACTTCGAAGAAGAGGTATATATCCACGTATTCGGAAATGACGATCATGTGGAGGATCCGAGGATCGACGGCTACGCATTGATGCAGGGCGACAGGTATTACTATGTCAGATCAGACGGTGGCTCAACAGACAGGTCGTTCGTCTCATTGATAGATGAGAAGAAGCTGAAGCTCTGCGGGCATTCGCTGTCATCTGACTGCTATATGCTGATGAGAAAGGGGCTGAAAACATTCAGCGCCGTATACGACAGCGAGATAGCAGAATATATGCTTGATCCTTCGAAAAGCAGCTATGACATAAAGATACTGGCGCTGGAACAGCTGAGATTTGAGATCGCGTCTGATAAGGAATTTGAAAAGACAGTTATGCAGCAGGATCTCTTCGGTGAGAATGACAAAGCATTTTCTGAAAGGGGACTGGACCTGCTCTGGGTCTCCAGGAATCTTGCGAAGATCCAGAAAGCCAGGCTGAAAGAGTACGGGCTGGATGAGATATACAGAGATCTGGAACTTCCTCTTATTGAAGTTCTGGCCGGAATGGAAGTCCGCGGCGTATGTGTGGATAAGAGCATGCTCTCCGAGATAGGCGAGGAATTTAAAACGGAAGAGCAGAAAATAGAGAAAGCTATTTATGAGCTTGCCGGGGAAGAATTCAACATAAATTCGCCGGCGCAGCTCGGGGTGATCCTGTTCGACAAGCTTGGTCTCCCATCAGGCAAAAAGACGAAGAAAGGATACAGCACAAGCGCCGATATACTGGAAAAGATACAGGACAGAAACCCTATAGTGCCTTTGATACTGCAGTACAGGACGCTGTCCAAGCTCTCCAGCACATATGTAGACGGTCTGAAGCCTCTTATTGGGAGCGATGGAAGGATACACTGCCATTACCAGCAGACTGTCGCTGCGACAGGAAGACTGTCGTGCACCGAGCCTAATCTACAGAACATACCGGTAAGGCAGCCTCTTGGGAGAACTCTCAGAAAAGCATTCGTTCCGGAAGACGGCTGTGTTTTCGTCGGAGCGGACTATTCACAGATCGAGCTGAGGCTTATGGCTCATCTGTCCGGCGACGAGAATCTTATCAGCGCGTTCAACAACGACGAGGACATACACAGGAAGACGGCGTCCAGAGTCTTCAATATCGACTATGACAAGGTCACAAAGGAAGACAGGAGCAGGGCAAAAGCCGTTAACTTCGGAATAATATACGGGATGAGCGGATTCGGGCTCGCCCAGGATATACATGTCCCTAGAAAACAGGCAGAAGAGTACATTAAGGACTACTTTGAGAAGCATCCTGCTGTCAAGGCATATCTTGACGGAAGCGTGAAGTCATGCAGGGAGAAGCAGTACAGCGAGACGATCCTCGGAAGAAGAAGGTATATACCTGAGCTGAGCTCGGCCAATTTCATGACGAGACAGCTTGGAGAGCGACTTGCGATGAACAGCCCGATACAGGGATCAGCTGCAGATATCATCAAGATAGCTATGAGGGACGTGTACCGCGAGCTTAAAGAAAAAGGATTCAGATCAAAGCTCGTGCTCCAGATCCACGACGAGCTCATAATAGAGACTGCCATAGAAGAAAAAGAACAGGTGGAAGAGCTTCTAAAGAGGAATATGGAAGGGGCAATGGAGCTTTCTGTAAAGCTGACGTGCGACATGAATTCAGCAGACAACTGGTATGATCTTAAGTAGGTGAGGAAATGAGGATAATCGGAATAACAGGCGGAATAGGATCGGGCAAGACAACGGCTTCATCATATGTGAAGAGCCTGGGATATACTGTGATCGATGCTGACCAGATAGCGGGAGACCTGGCGTCTGACAAGGGTGTTTTAGCCGAGATAAGGGATATGTTCGGTGAAGACGTGATAGATCCTGACGGAAAGCTCGACAGGAAGCGTATGGCTGAGATCGTGTTTTCCAATGCCGAGAAGAAGGAGCTTCTTGAGAATATCATAACGAGCAGAGTCATAATGGAGTGCGCCAGAAGGATAGAAGACCTGAGGAGCGGCAGAGTATGCACAGATAAAGACGCGGCGTTTCTGGATGCTCCGCTTCTGTTTGAAACAGGCGCGGACAGGCTTGTGGATGAGATCTGGAACATAAGCTGCAGTATCGATAACAGGCTCGGCAGGGCAGGCGCAAGAGACCATGCGACATCAGAAGAGATCGAAGCCAGGATCGCGTCTCAGATGCCTGACGATGAGAGGGAAGACAGGGCGGACGTTGTTATCGATAATGACGGAACACTTGATGATCTTTACGAAAAGATAGACAGTCTTCTCAAATAAATCGAAAAAGCAGTTTGACAAATCACATAACATGTTATATATTAAAAAAGCACGAAATGATGATGTGCGGCTGTGGCGGAATGGCAGACGCGCATGCTTGAGGGGCATGTGGGCAACCGTGCTGGTTCGAGTCCAGTCAGCCGCACCATTATTTTTTTTGCCGGCGTGATGGAATTGGCAGACGTGCAGGATTCAAAATCCTGTGGTGGCGACACCGTGTGGGTTCGAACCCCACCGCCGGCACCATGAAACATTTAAGAAAAACAATTTGGAGGTCATATAAATGAACAATGATTTTATGCAGATGATGCCTTCTTTCGTAATGCTTGCAGCATTCATGGCTATCATGTATTTCCTTCTGATAAGACCGCAGAGGAAGAGGGAGAAGGAGATCAGCGAAATGAGAGCGAGCCTCGGCGTAGGCGATGAGATCGTTACTATCGGAGGTATCGTCGGTAAGGTAGTCAAAGTAGGAGAAGAGGAGCTCGTCATCCAGGTCGGATCTGACAAGACCAAGATCCTCGTCAAGAAATGGGCTATCTCGGCTCTTGAGAGAAAATCAGGAGCAAAGACCATAAAGAAGAATGCTGATAAGGAAGAGTCGGATACAGAAAAAGAAGACAAGAAAAAGAAGACTCCAAAGCGCCTGAAGAAGGAAAAGGAAGAGGTCAAGGAACAGTCAGAAGAGGCTGAATAGTCTGACACTTTTCCATATAAACTGCGTAAGCTGAGCTCTGTGCGAAAATCATCGTACAGAGCTTTATTTTTTGTTATTTTTTCAATGTTATCAGCGTTTTTTTCTTGATGAAGACAATATATTGTAGTAAAATATTAATATCTATAATTATGCAATGATTTTGCAAATAAAGAAGTGAAAGGTAAAGGTATGAACACTGCAATCAAGAAAGTACTAAGCATCTTATTCATCATTCTCCTTCTGTTCGGGCTCTATGTGTCAGCTAAAGGCATCGGCCCTGTTAAGAACCTGAAGGAGTCGTTAAAGTATGGTCTCGATATCAACGGCGGAGTATACGTCGTAATGGAAGCCGAGACGAACGAGACCGGTTCGGAGCTCAAGACCACCATGGAGCAGACCAGAAACGTCCTTGAAAGACGTGTCGACGCCATGGGTGTCGCCAACGCAACAGTTACTGTTGAGGGCGAGAAGAGGATCAGAGTAGAGATGCCTGGCGTTGAAGACGCCGAGACCGCGATCAACAGGATCGGCGAGACTGCCAAGCTGCGCTTCACTACTGCTGACAATACTGAATATCTCGACGGAGAGGACATAAAAGACGCGACTGCCGACACTGATACTGAAAACGGCGGATACAAGATCGTCCTCACATTCAATAAAGAAGGCCAGAAGAAGTTTGCTGACGCCACCGAAAAAGCGTCTTCAGGCTCGATAACACCGACCGTACAGGATGAGGAAGGCAATAAAGTCGACAGCACTGCAGTAGTGATCTGGCTGGATAACAACATTCTGACCGCTCCTACATGCGAGAGCAAGATCGATAGTGAATCCTGTGAGATCACAAGCAGGGGCGGCGGGATGTCAAGAGAGAACGCCACAGAAGAGGCCGCTCTTATCAGAGGAGGCGCGCTTCCTGTATCACTGACCGAAGTCGAGTCTTCTGTACAGGCCGCGTCTATCGGTGAGAACGCTCTGGACAAGAGTATCATCGCAGGCGCCATCGGTCTTCTGCTTGTATTCCTCATCATGATTCTCGTATATCAGATGCTGGGACTTTTCGCAGACATAGCACTGGCGCTTTACGTGATGATAGTTCTCTGGGGAATGGTCGGACTGAACGCGGTCCTGACTCTTCCTGGTATCGCGGGACTCATCCTTGGTATCGGTATGGCTGTTGTCGCCAACGTGATCATATTCTCAAGGATCAAAGAAGAGATAGGCCTGGGAAGGTCGATAAGAGTAGCGGTGGATGAAGGATTCAGGCACGCTCTGGTGACCGTACTCGACTCGCAGATAACGACGCTGATCGCGACTGTCGTGCTGTATCAGCTCGGATCTACAGCTGTAAAGGGATTCGCGATCACGCTGATGATCAGTATCCTCGTATCGATATTCACAGCCGTATTCGTCACACAGTGCTTCGTAGGAGTGCTTGCCGACTCTTCGATCGCGAAGAACCAGTTCTTCGGATGTAAGGCTGACGGTACCCCTAGGAAGTTCCTGCACAAGGAATTCGATATCATCGGACACAGGAAGATCTTCTACATCATAAGCGGAGCCGTCATTGCGGTCGGTGTTATCTTCTTTGCTGTTAGAGGATTCAACTACGGAATCGACTTCACCGGCGGTACTATGCTTGAGCTCGACATGGGCAAGAAAGTATCGCAGGCAGAACTGCAGAAGAGCATTAAAGAATTCGGCCTCAAAGAACAGATCGTATTCTCTGGAGCAGACAATTCAACTGTCGTGATCAAGACGACGAAGGCCATGAACGCTTCAGAGAGAGGAGAAGTCACTGACAAGATCATCAAGGACTTCAAGCTGAAGGATGACGCAGTCAAGTCTTCAGAAGAGTTCGGAGCGACCATAGGAAGTGAGATCAGGACCAACGCTATCAAGAGCATACTGATCGCCGCGCTGTTCATGCTGCTCTACATAATCTTCAGGTTCAGGTCCTGGAAGTATGGAGTATCTGCCGTAGCCGGTATTTTCCACGATGTACTGGTACTGCTTTCGATGTACGCCGTGTTCTTCTTCATAGTCAACAACCCGTTCATCGCAGTACTGCTCACAGTAGTAGGATATTCGATAAACGATACGATCGTAATCTTCGACCGTATCAGAGAAAACAAACACCTGATGAGAGGAAAGTCCCTCAAGGAGATACTGAACGCGAGTATCAACCAGACGCTCGACAGATCGATCATGACGTCGATAACCACATTCGTCGCGATCATACCTCTCCTGATAATGGTTTCATCATCACTTTCGGGATTCTGCATCCCGCTGATGATCGGCGTTATCTGCGGAACTTACTCATCCATCTTCCTATGCAGCCCGCTTTACTATGAGTTCAACAAGCGCGAGGAGATCTCAAAGTATGAGGCTCAGGAGAAAGCGAAGAAGCGCATAGAGGAAAAGAAAGAAAGAAAAGCTCTTGAGAAGGCCGAGGAAAAGGCTGAGGAGAAAGCTGTCAAGGCAGAAGAACAGACTGAGAAAAAGACAGCTAAAACCAAGAAGAACAAGGGCAGGAAAAAGAAGACATCAAAGAAGAACAAATAGAGACCGTAAGAACAGATGAAGTCAAGACAGAGTTTTCTCAAAGACATTTCTGAATACAGGCAGCATGACCTTGACCTTATCGGCATGGCGTATGATAAGGCCAGGGAGCTGCATAACGGCCAGCTGAGGAAGAGCGGAGAACCGTACCTCATCCATCCGATTGCCGTCGCCGAGATCCTTGCTAAATACGGCATGGATGACGTGACCATCATGGCGGGCCTGCTTCACGATGCCGTGGAAGACACTGATTATACTCTTGAACAGCTTACCGACGACTTCGGGAGCGAAGTAGCGCTTCTTGTTGACGGTGTCACGAAACTGGGCTCGATCAAATTCGACAATAAAGAAGAGGCGCAGGCTGAGAACCTGAGAAAGATGTTCCTCGCCATGTCGAAGGACATCAGGGTGCTTATCATAAAGCTCGCAGACCGCCTTCATAACATGAGGACGATCGAGTTCATGAGCCCGGCGAAGATAGTCGAAAAGTCACAGGAGACTCTTGATATATACGCGCCGCTCGCGAGCCGCCTCGGTATCTACCAGATAAAGTTCGAGCTTGAGAACATAGCGTTCAAGTATCTTCATCCGGAAGAATATGAGACTCTCGAAAGAGAGGTCACCGAGAAGAAGAAACAGAGAGAAGGACTTATCGAGCAGGTGTCTTCTGAGATAAGGAAAGCTCTCGATTCCATCGGAATGAAATATGAGATACAGGGAAGATCCAAGCATCTATACAGTATCTACAAGAAAATGACGATCCAGCATAAGCAGCTGGACGAGATATTTGACCTGACTGCCATAAGAGTCCTGGTCAATGACGTAAGAGACTGCTACGCGGTACTGGGACAGGTACATACCATGTGGACGCCTATCCCTGGGAAATTCAAAGACTACATCGCGATGCCTAAGCCGAACATGTATCAGTCTCTTCATACGACCGTTATCGGTGACAACGGAGAACCGTTCGAGATCCAGATAAGGACCTTCGAGATGCACAGAGTCGCTGAATACGGTATCGCCGCCCACTGGAAATACAAAGAGGGCGACACGTCAGGGAAGCAGGACAGTGAAGACCTGAAGCTTGCCTGGATCAGGCAGACGCTTGAGACACAGACTGATAACGATCCTATGGAGTTCATGGAGAACCTGAAGATGGATCTTTTCTCATCACAGGTATTCGTGTTCACTCCAAGGGGAAAGGTGATAGACCTTCCTGCGGGATCCACTCCTCTTGACTTTGCATTCAAGATACATACAGACGTGGGATGCAGATGCGTGGGAGCCAGGGTCAACGGCAAGATGGTAACGATCGACCATGAGCTGAATAACGGCGACATCGTTGAGATCGTTACTTCATCCAACTCAAGCGGTCCTTCTGTCGACTGGCTGAAGATAGCGAGAAGCTCTTCCGCCAGAAACAAGATAAGGCAGTGGCTCAAGAAACAGAACAAAGGCGATGAGATCGCTAAGGGCAAAGACGCTCTCGACAAGTTCATCAGGAAAAAGGGCTACGATCCAAGAGAATGCGCCAGGAACAACTTCCTTGTCGCCGCCTCAAGAGAAATGAAGTTCACTTCTCTGGACGACGCGTATTCACAGATATCACAGGGTGGAACTATCCTCTCTAAATTTGCCAACCTGCTGTTCACGTATCATGACGACGAAGTAGCGAAGGAACAGAAGAGAAAGGCTGAGAAGGAAGCCGCTCTTCTCAAGAAGACCGTTGAGGCTGAAAAGACAGAGCGCAGGAACAGAGAGGATCCCGGCATTATCGTCAGCGGGGCAGAGAACCTCATGATCAGAGTTGCGAGGTGCTGTAACCCTGTCCCGGGAGACGAGATCGTAGGCTTCATAACCAAAGGAAGAGGGATCACCGTTCACAGGAGAGACTGCCCGAACATCAGATCTCTTCCTGAAGAAGAGCGAGCGAGATTCATCGAGGTCGAGTGGGAGTCTAAAACTTCCGGCAAATCGTATTCTACAGATCTCTGCATAGAGGCAAGCGACAGGAAAGGGCTCCTTTCTGACATCTCAAGGACCTGCGACGAGCAGGGAGTGGAGATCGAAGGCCTGAACGGAAAGCGTTCGAAGGACGGCGGCATAAGGATAATACTTACGCTTATGATCACCGGAACGCTTCAGATGAACAGAGTGACAAAGGCTCTTAGGAGCGTTCAGGGAATAATAGACGTTTACCGTCAGGGATTATAAAGTTCATAATGCGCTTCAGGCGCATGAAAATATCGCTAATAATATCTCATTAATGAAAAGAAGGAAAGGTTATCATGGAAGTATTTGAGTATCAGACAGGACCTCTCAGGGTCAACACTTACTTGGTATTTGACGAGACGAAAGAAGCTTTTCTCGTCGATCCGGGCAGCTATCTCAAGCAGATCTCCAATAAGATCGTCGAGAAAGAGCTGAACCTTAAGTACATCGTGCTCACACACGGCCACGGCGACCACATCGGAGGGATCGACCTCTTCAAGGCTGATTTCCCGGATGTTAAAGTAGTGGCTCTGGAGGAAGAGAAAGAAGTACTTAATGATCCTGTAAAGAACAATTCAGCAGTAATTCTCGGCGGACAGCTTTCGATGGATGCTGACATTTACGCACATGCCGGCGATGTCCTGAAAGTAGGGAACATGGATCTCAAGCTTATCGCGACGCCTGGACATACTCCTGGCGGAATGTCGATAATCCTTGAGGATGTCGTGTTCTGCGGAGACACACTTTTCAAGGGATCTATCGGAAGATCAGATTTCCCTGGCGGAGATTATCTCACGCTGATCGATTCCATCAAGACGAAGCTCTTCACACTTCCGGACGACACCAAGGTATATCCGGGACACATGCAGAAGACTACTATCGGCTGGGAAAAGAAACACAATCCGTTTGTCGGATAGGCTGACGTGAGCTACAGATTCAACATACACGGAGAAGTCAATATAGCGCTTATGCGCGAGCTTGTAGATGAGTTCATAGACCCGGAAGAATACGAGATCACTGATGACGACGCCCAGGATGTCATACAGGTGAATACCGCCATGTCATCTGACAGGGATACTGTCAAGAGAGAGCTTTACAGAGTTCTTACCGGGATCACCGGAAGGAAGCAGAAGTGGGGCGCGCTCACCGGAGTAAGGCCTGTGAAGCTTGCGGGAGAGCTCATAGAGTCGCTCGGAATGGAAAAGGCCAGGGAGAGGCTTTCGGAGTTCTATTACATGTCTGACGAGAAGATAAAGCTCGTGACTGATATGTACATGTACCAGAAAGAGCTTTTCGGAGCGCCGGAGATGGGAAGCGCTGGCATATACGTCGGAATACCTTTCTGCCCGACAAGATGCCTGTACTGCTCGTTCGCTTCGAATCAGGTGCCGGAGGAAGAGATAGAAAGATATATTCCTGTGTTGCTTTATGAGATAGAGGCTGTCGGAAGAAGACTCGAAGAGACCGGCGGATCTGCAGAATCGCTATACATCGGCGGAGGAACACCGACTACTCTGTCGCCCGGGCAGCTCAAGCAGCTTCTTGAAGCTGTACACGCGGCATTCGGAGACGTCAAAGAGCTTTCCGTAGAAGCCGGCAGGCCTGATACCATAACGCCGGAAAAGCTTCATGTCCTGAGAGACATGGGAGTCGGGAGGATCAGCATTAATCCGCAGTCCATGAAGCAGGAGACTCTTGACAGGATCGGAAGGAGCCACACTCCGGAAGATATAGAAAGAGCTTTCCAAATGGCGCTTGAGACCGGATTCGATGTTATAAACGCAGACATAATCGCAGGGCTACCGGGAGAAGGTCCGGATGACTTTGCAGATACTCTGAGAAGAATGACGGAGATCGGAGCGTCCAACATCACGGTCCATACTCTTGCGGTAAAGAGAGGCTCGAGGCTCCACGAGGCAGACAAGCAGTATCACTACAGGGCCGCGGAAACGGTCAAGGAGATGCTGCGTATATCTGAAGAGATGCTGAAAAAAGCTTCCTTCAGGCCGTATTATCTGTACAGGCAGAAGCATATGGCAGGGGCCATGGAGAACACAGGATACTGCAGGGACGATCTTGCTTGTCTGTATAACGTAAGGATCATGGACGAGCATCAGAGCACACTTGCCATGGGAGCTGGCGGTATATCCAAAAAATATTATCCGGAGACCAACAGGCTCGTAAGAGTGCCTAATGTGACGAACTATCAGGAATACATATCAAGGATAGACGAGATGCTGCAGCGTAAGGAAGACTTATATTTCACAGGAGGAGATAATGCTGACTAACGCACCAAAAGGAACAAAGGACATAATGCCTGACCAGATATATAAATGGCATTACGTGGAGGATCACTTCAGGAAGATGTGTGATCTTTACGGATTCAAGGAGATCCGTACCCCGATGTTCGAGCATACAGAGCTTTTCCAGCGCGGCGTCGGTGATACTACCGATATCGTGCAGAAAGAGATGTATACGTTCGATGACCACGCGGGGAGAAGCATCACGCTGAAGCCGGAAGGGACCGCCTCTGTTGTGAGGTCGTTCATCGAGCACAAAGTCTACGCCGACGTGCAGCCGACGAAGAACTATTACATAATCCCGTGCTTCAGGTATGAGAAGCCTCAGTCGGGGCGCCTGCGTGAGTTCCACCAGGTCGGCCTGGAGATATTCGGGACTCCTGATATGCTTGCTGACTGCGACGTCATCTCCATAGCGCATGATTTCCTTGACGAGATGGGCGTAAAAGATGTGGAGCTCCGCATCAACAGCGTCGGATGCCCGAAGTGCAGGGCAAAGTACAGAGAAGCTCTGAAAGACTTCCTGCGTCCACATTATGATGAGCTGTGCGATACCTGTAAAGACAGGTTCGAGAGGAATCCGATGCGTATCCTTGACTGCAAGTCGCCTGAAGATCAGAAGATCGTGAAAGACGCGCCTCTCATGCTGGATTATCTCTGCGATGACTGCAGAGAAGCATTTGAGGAAGTAAAGTCCGGGCTCGACGCGATGGGCATTGAATATGTAATAGACCCTAAGATCGTAAGAGGCCTCGACTACTATACCAAGACGGCGTTCGAGTTCGTGTCTAACAAGATAGGAGCTCAGGGCACCGTATGCGGCGGCGGAAGATACGACGACCTTGTGGAAGAGGTCGGAGGTCCTTCTGTTCCGGGAGTCGGATTCGGCCTCGGCATCGAAAGGCTGCTCCTTCTCATGGAAGCAAACGGCCATGAGATCCCTCAGCCTGAGCCGCTGTCGGTATTCATAGCGTTTATGGGCGACAGGGCGAAGAAAGAAGGGCAGAGAATACTGCATGAGCTTCACCTTGCCGGGATATCCGCGCAGATGGACATCCTTTCAAGAAATGTGAAGGGTCAGTTCAAATACGCAGCGAGGCTCGGCGCAAGATTCACGGTAATGATCGGAGACGACGAGATAGACAGAGGAGTCGTGCAGCTTAAAGATATGGAAGCTCACGAGCAGAAAGAGGTAGCTATAGACATGCTGCCAGAAGAGCTGAAGAAAGTACTTTAAAGACAGGGGATACAATGTCAGAGATATACACCAGAACACATATGGACGGAGTCCTGAGAATAGCGGATGTCGGCGCTTCAGTAGTGCTGAACGGGTGGGTAGCCAAGCAGAGAAGCCTCGGAAGCCTTATATTCGTTGATATACGGGACAAAACAGGCATCACGCAGGTAGTATTCGATGATAGTATACCGGAAGATGTTTTCGGTAAAGCAGAAAGCCTGAGAAGCGAATATGTCATCGGAATAAAGGGAACTGTAAGGGAGAGATCCTCCAAGAACCCTGACATACCGACAGGGGATATTGAAGTGCTTGCTTCAGACCTCGTTATATATTCAAAAGCAGATACGCCTCCTATTTACGTAAAGGATAATGATAACGTCGACGAGAACCTGCGACTGAAATACAGATATCTGGACCTCAGAAAGCAGACGATGCAGAACAACCTTACGTTCAGGCACAGAGTATGCAAGCTTGCGAGAGATTATTTCGACGAGAACGGATTTACAGAAGTCGAGACACCAATGCTTGTGAGATCTACTCCTGAGGGAGCGAGAGACTATCTTGTGCCAAGCAGAGTGGCAAAAGGCGAGTTCTATGCGCTCCCACAGTCGCCGCAGCTTTTCAAGCAGCTCCTGATGTGCGGAGGAACGGACAGGTATTTCCAGATTGTTAAATGCTTCAGGGACGAGGACCTGAGGGCTGACAGACAGCCTGAGTTTACACAGATCGACATGGAAATGTCCTTTGTCGAGGCTGAAGACGTGATGTCAGTGACCGAGAGACTCATAGCGCATGTGTTCAAAGAGGTTCTTGGTAAAGAGATACAGCTTCCGTTAAGACGCATCAAGTACAGTGAAGCTATGGCCAGGTACGGTTCTGACAAACCTGATACCAGGTTCGGATATGAACTATGCGATATAAGCGATGTTGTAAAGGACAGCGGCTTCAAGGTGTTCTCCGGAGCTGTCGCTTCGGGCGGCAGCGTCAGGGCAATCAATGCAAAGGGCTGTGCTTCAGCATATTCCAG
>JAZUNH010000023.1:0-52539 GCA_045604065.1 Anaerovoracaceae bacterium | reverse complement strand
GTATGCAAGCACCCGCAGGCATATTTCCAGGTAAAGCCTGAAAATTATTGATTATCTGAGTAAGATTTCCTAAGGCCGGCGCCTCATGGCGCCGGGTTTTTTATGCCTTTTCCATATATAGTAGGGAAGACGCCTGCACACAACATCATATGGCGCCGCGGCGGGCAAAATAAAAACGCCGGGGTGTGTGTTAATGGCGAATCGCTGTAACCGTTACAAATGCTATATCCGCTGTGCAAAAAAACAGAAAAAATAGCTGATGTTTTTTTCAAAAAAAACTTGCATTAGATCATTGTTTCATATATACTAAAAAAGCTTGCTTTAGGCGAAGAAGCGGGAAGTTGCTGAGCTATCAGGTAATTTCCGCCGAGAATTGTCACCGCTGCGACGGTGGCGAGGGGAGTTCGCCGGCTTTTTGCTTTGTGTATCAATATAGGAAACGCACGGAGCAGTGTGCATGAGCAAGCAAATGTCGCACACCTTGAAAAT
This sequence comes from Anaerovoracaceae bacterium, assembly GCA_045604065.1. GTDB lineage: Bacteria > Bacillota > Clostridia > Peptostreptococcales > Anaerovoracaceae > Aminicella. The sequence continues at coordinate 52,050 of JAZUNH010000023.1, read as the reverse complement.
CCAACGCTTTCGTTGCTTTTGATCAGGTGCCGGGGGTTTGAAAAACGGCCCTGAAGAGCGTACGGGCTTTCAGGAAAAGCTGACATACAAGAATTTCCCTGTACGAGAATAGCGAAAACAGTACAGAAAAACAGGAGGAAGAAATGAGCGAACTACAGAAAATGAGAATCAGACTTAAAGCCTATGATCACGCGCTGCTCGATCAGTCAGCCGCGAAGATCGTAGAGGCCGCGAAGAAGACCGGCGCTGATGTTTCAGGCCCGATCCCACTTCCGACAGAGAAAGAAGTCGTAACGATCCTTAGAGCCGTACACAAGTACAAGGACTCAAGAGAGCAGTTCGAGCAGAGAACTCACAAGAGGCTCATCGACATCACTAACGCGACAGTCGAGACCACGAACGAGATCACAAAGCTCGAGATGCCTGCAGGCGTCGACATCGAGATCAAGCTCTAGCCGGCGCACAGGAGAGCCGGAACGTGCTTGAGACCTGAAGACATGTACGGCAGAAGAACTCCTTAAAAGCGAAGTCCGCCGGAGAGCGGACCAATCCAGTGCATGTTCGCGGTATCCCCGCGAACCAATACGAAAGAGAGGAACTTAATGAAAATGATTTTAGGAAAGAAGATCGGAATGACTCAGATCTTCGAAGAGACCGGAGAGGTCATCCCGGTCACAGTCGTTCAGGCCGGACCTGAAGTCGTAACTCAGATCAAGACAGTCGAGACTGACGGATACGACGCGGTACAGGTAGGCTTTGAAGACCAGAAACCACAGAGAGTCAACAAGCCGATGACAGGACACTTCGCAAAGAGCGGAGCTGCTCCTAAGAAGTATCTGGCAGAATTCAGAACAGCCGAGGGAGATGCTTATGAACTCGGACAGGTGATCACAGTTGCAGACTTCCAGGAAGGCATGAAGCTGGACATCACCGGCGTGTCAAAAGGAAAAGGAACTCAGGGCGCCATCAAGAGATGGGGACAGCACAGAGGACCTATGGGACACGGAACAAAGCACAAGAGACTGGCCGGTGCTCTTGCCGCCGCCACATATCCATCAAGGGTATTCCTTGGCAACAAGGAAGCGGGACGTACAGGCCGTGACACAGTCACGATCCAGAACGTAAAGCTGGTCAAAGTTGACACAGACAAGAACCTGATGCTCGTTAAGGGCGCTGTTCCGGGAGGCAGAGGAAGCCTTCTGAAGATCAGGACAGCCGTTAAGGGCCAGGAAGACAAATAGGACTGAGAAAGGAGGAACACGGAAATGGCAACAGTAAAAGTCATCGACATGGAAGGCAAAGAAGCCGGAACCATGGAACTCAGTGATGAGCTGTTCGGCATCGAGCCAAATCAGAATGCCGTTCATGAAGTGGTCAAGAATTACCTGGCCAACCAGAGGCAGGGTACTCAGTCCGCGAAAACGAGAGGAGAAGTCAGAGGAGGCGGCCGCAAACCTTTCAGACAGAAGGGAACAGGACGTCACAGACAGGGAAGCTCGACAGATCCGTCACAGGTCGGCGGCGGTATCGTGTTTGCACCGAAGCCAAGGGATTACAGTTATGCTGTTCCTAAGAAGGTCAGAAGACTTGCTCTGAAGTCGGTTCTTTCAGCCAAGGTTGCGGACGATGAGATCATCGTTCTCGACAAGCTCGAGATGAAGGAAGCCAAGACGAAAGAAATGGTCAAGGTGCTCGCGAACATCGGAGCGGCGAAGAAAGCTCTGATCGTTATGCCTGAGAAGGATGAGGCAGTCGTAAGAGCTGCTCACAACATCCCGGGCGTAAGGACTGCTCTCGCGGCAAACATGAACGTTTATGAAATCATCAACCACACAAGCTTCATCGTAACGAAGGAAGCAGTTGAGAAGATCGAGGAGGTGTACAGGTAATGTCAGCATACGATATCATCATTAAGCCTGTCATTACAGAGGGCAGCATGGATGCCACGCAGGAAAAGAAGTACACATTCAAGGTCGCAGTCAACGCAAACAAGACGCAGATCAAGAATGCCGTAGAAGAGATCTTCGGCGTGGACGTCAAAAAAGTAAACGTTATGAACGTTAACGGTAAACTCAAGAGAATGGGAAGAACACAGGGCAGAACTGCTTCTTACAAGAAGGCGATCGTCACTCTTACGGACAGCAGCAAAGAGATCGAGTTCTTCTCGAATCTGTAAGATAGGAGGCTGGAATAATGGGAATCAGAAAGTATAATCCGACTACTCCTGGCCTGAGAGGCATGACAGTCTCCACCTTTGAGGAGATCACGGTAACGACTCCTGAGAAGTCACTCACAAAGGCACTCAAGAAGAACGCCGGAAGAAACTCAAGAGGCAAGATCACCGTCAGACACAGAGGCGGCGGAGCCAAGGCAAAATACAGGATCATCGATTTCAAGAGAAATAAAGATGGTATTGCCGGAAACGTAGCAACGATCGAATACGATCCTAACAGAAGCGCGAACATCGCACTGATCATCTACGCAGACGGAGAGAAGAGATACATCATCGCTCCGGATGGACTGAAGGTAGGAGACGTTATCTACTCAGGTCCTGACGCGGATATCCAGGTCGGAAACGCACTTCCGCTTGCAAACATCCCTGTAGGTACACTGATCCACTGCGTGGAGCTCAAGCCTGGAAAGGGAGCACAGCTTGCAAGATCAGCCGGAAACGGAGCCCAGCTCATGGCGAAGGAAGAGAAATACGCACAGGTAAGGCTTCCGTCCGGAGAAGTAAGAAAAGTACTGCTTGTCTGCAGAGCCACGATCGGCGAGGTCGGAAACGTAGAGCATTCCAACATCTCGATCGGTAAAGCCGGAAGAAAGCGCCACATGGGATGGAGACCTAAAGTCAGAGGTTCTGTCATGAACCCTAACGACCATCCACATGGAGGCGGTGAAGGTAAGGCTCCTGTCGGACGTAAGAGCCCGATGACTCCTTGGGGCAAGCCTGCTCTTGGATACAAGACCAGAAAGAAGCACAAGGACAGCGATAAGTACATCGTAAAGAGAAGAAATGACAAGTAGGAGGGGAAGTAATGAGTAGAGCGGTTAAGAAAGGCCCTTTCGTCGAAGCTAAGCTCCTGGCCCGCATCGAAGCCATGAACGACGCTAACGAAAAGAAGGTCATCAGAACATGGTCGAGATCGTCCACGATATTCCCTCAGATGGTAGGTCATACGATCGCCGTTCATGACGGAAGGAAACATGTTCCTGTATACGTTACAGAGGACATGGTAGGACACAAGCTCGGAGAGTTTGCTCCGACCAGAACGTTCAGAGGTCATGCAGCAGATAAGAAATCCAAGTAACAGGAAAGGAGATAAATCATGGAAGCAAAAGCAGTTGCAAAATATGTCAGAATGTCTCCGATCAAGCTGAAGCCTGTTACAGACCTTGTAAGAGGTAAGGATTTGAACGAAGCCCTGACGATCCTCAAGTTCACATCCGGTAAGGGAGCAGAGCTTGTGGAAAAGGTTGTTCAGTCAGCAGCAGCTAATGCGGAGAACAACTTCGATTTGAACCGCGACGATCTGTACGTTGCGGAGATCAGCGCCAACCAGGGTCCGACAATGAAGAGATGGAGAGCCGGAGCCCAGGGAAGAGGCATGGGGATCCTGAAGAGATCAAGCCACATCAGTGTGGTCCTGAGAGAAAAGAAATCCAAGAACGATAAAACGGAAGCTTAGTAGGAGGTTCAGAAAAGAATGGGTCAGAAAGTTAGCCCTCATGGGCTGAGAGTAGGCGTCATCAAGGATTGGAATTCTAAATGGTACGCCGGTAAAGAAGACTTCGCGGGCTTCCTTGCTGAGGATGACGCGATCAGAAAAACAATCAAGAAGTCATACTACGGTGCCGGTATCTCAAAGGTAGTTATCGAGAGACCGTCTGCCGAGAAGCTGAGGGTCAGAGTCCTTACGGCAAGACCTGGAATGCTGGTCGGAAGCAAAGGCGAAGGCATCGATAAGATGACAGAGAAGATCAGGAAGCTCACGAAGAAGAACGTGAACATCTCGATCGAAGAGCTCAGAAGAAGCGAGCTCGACGCGCAGGTATCCGCAGAGGGTATCGCGGACGCCCTGGAGCACAGAGTATCATTCAGAAGAGCGATGAAGCAGGCGATCGGACGCACGATGAAAGCCGGAGCCAAGGGATGCAAGGTCCTCTGCTCAGGAAGACTCGGCGGAGCCGAGATCGCAAGATCAGAAAAGTACAGTGAAGGAAACGTTCCTCTGCACACACTCAGAGCCGACATCGACTATGGATTTGCTGAAGCAAACACAACATACGGAAAGATCGGCGTAAAGGTCTGGATCAATCACGGCGAGATCCTTGACAAGGGACTGCAGAGCCCGATCCGCGAAGAGAAACGTGGAAACAAAGGTGGTAAGTTCAAGAAGGACGACAGAAGGCGCGGCGACAGAAGGCGCGGCGACAGAAACGACCGCGGCGGAAGAAACGGCGGACGTCCGGAGATCGCGAAGGCTGCTTACACAAGAAAGAGAGTCATCAAGCAGGCTCCTGTGGAAGCTGAAGCTCCAGTCGAGAACGTACCGGAAACTGCAGAAACCAACGAATAATATTTCGCTTATTTGATCAGAAAGGAGGAACTTAGCCATGTTGATGCCAAAGCGCGTTAAGCATAGAAGAGTTCACAGAGGAAGAATGAAAGGAATTGCCACAAAGGGCAATACCGTCACCTACGGTGAGTTCGGACTCGTAGCGACGACATGCGGATGGATCACATCGAACCAGATCGAAGCTGCACGTATCGCGATGACAAGATACACCAAGAGAGGCGGTCAGGTATACATCAAGATATTCCCTCATAAGTCAGTAACAAAGAAGCCTGCTGAAGTACGTATGGGTTCCGGAAAAGGTGCTCCTGAGTACTGGGTAGCAGTAGTGAAGCCGGGCAGAGTAATGTTCGAGATCGGCGGAGTTACTGAGGAACAGGCAAGGGAAGCGATAAGACTCGCAAGCCACAAGCTCCCTGTTAAATCCGAGTTTGTAGTAAAGGGTCAGGAAAAAGTGAAGGGCGGTGAAGCGTAATGGAACTTAATAAGATGAGAGAAATGACAGACGCTGAGCTCGCAGCTGAACTTGAGAAGATGAAGAAAGAGCTGTTCAATCTGAGATTCCAGCATGTTACAGGCCAGCTTGAGAATCCTGTACAGATGAGGGAAGTAAGAAAGAACATCGCAAGAGTAAAGACGATCATGAGAGAGAAAGAACTGGACAAGGCCCAGGCTTAAGGAAGGAGGATGAACCATGGCAGACGAAAGAAACAGAAGAAAAGTTAAAGTCGGCACAGTCGTGAGCGACAAAATGGATAAAACTGTAGTCGTGGCTATCGAAGACTTCGTAAGACATCCTCTTTACGGCAAAGCTGTTAAGAGGACCAAGAAAGTCAAGGCTCATGACGAGAATAATGAATGCAGGATCGGCGACCGCATCCGTATCATGGAAACAAGACCTATCTCCAAGCAGAAGAGATGGAGACTTGTAGAGATCGTTGAGAAAGCTAAATAAAGGAGGACCCGGATATGATACAGACAGAATCAAGACTGAGAGTCGCTGACAATTCGGGCGCAAAAGAACTCCTTTGCATCCGTATTCTAGGCGGAACAAGCCGCAAGTACGCAAACATCGGCGACGTTATCGTATGCGCTGTCAAGGACGCTACGCCGGGCGGAGTCGTTAAGAAGAGCGACGTCGTAAAGGCAGTCATCGTCCGTACCAAGACAGGCGTAAGAAGAGCTGACGGAAGCTACGTCAAGTTCGACCAGAACGCGGCAGTAATTATCAAAGACAGAAACGACAAGACTCCGGTAGGTACACGTATCTTCGGACCTGTCGCAAGAGAGCTGAGAGACGCCGGATTCATGAAGATCGTTTCTCTCGCTCCGGAAGTACTTTAGGAGGTGTCAGTGATGAAAGTCAAGAAAGATGATATGGTTGTCGTTATCACTGGCAAGGACAAGGGTACGACAGGCAGGATCCTGAAGGCTATGCCTAAGGAGAACAAAGTCATCGTGGAAGGTGTGAACGTGCAGACGAAGCACCAGAAGCAGACAAGAACAGAGAAAGCCGAGATCAAGCACGTCGAAGGCCCTATCGATGCTTCAAACGTTACGCTTTACGACGCAAAGTCAAAGGAGATCATCAAGGTCGGATACGAAGTGAGAGACGGCAGAAAAGTCAGAATCAACCGCAAGACGGGCAACGTTATCGATTAGGAAAGGAGGAGAAAGATTTGACAGCAAGATTGAGAGATACTTACAAGAATGAAGTATTCAAAGCTCTGCAGGAAAAGTTCCAGTACAAGAACGTAATGGAAGTTCCTAAGCTCGAGAAGGTCACCCTCAACATGGGACTCGGCGAAGCCAAGGAAAATCCTAAGGTCCTGGAATCAGCTGTAAAGGAGATCGGCCAGATCACCGGACAGAGACCTGTCATCACCAAAGCCAAGAAGTCGATCGCGAACTTCAAGGTAAGGCAGGGAATGCCGGTCGGAGCCAAGGTCACGCTCCGCGGCGACAACATGTACGTTTTCGTCGACAAACTGTTCAACATTTCTCTTCCTCGTGTAAGAGACTTCAAGGGCGTCAGCAAGAACTCATTCGACGGCCGCGGAAATTATTCCATGGGCATCAAAGAGCAGCTGATCTTCCCTGAGATCAACTATGATGAAGTTGACACGATCAAGGGTATGAACATCGTATTTACAACATCGGCAAAGACAGATGAGGAAGCCGCTGAGCTTCTGAGACTTCTGGGAATGCCGTTTGAGAAGTAGATCAGGAGGTTACGCATGGCAAAGAAATCTCTTAAGATCAAACAGCAGAGACCGCAGAAGTATTCCACAAGGGAGTACACAAGATGCAGCATTTGCGGAAGGCCTCATTCCGTGCTCAAGAAGTACGGGATCTGCAGGATCTGCTTCAGAGAGCTTGCTTACAAGGGTGAGATCCCTGGCGTTAAGAAGGCAAGCTGGTAGAAAGAATTAGTTGAAACTGATTTGTGAAGGCGGTGAGCATGCTCGCCGAACCACACAAGAAGGGAGTTTATCGAAATGACAATGACAGATCCGATCGCGGATATGCTGACAAGAATCAGAAACGCCAATTCTGTTGGTCATAAGACGGTAGATGTTCCTGCTTCCAGGATGAAGAAGGCGATCGTGCAGATCCTCCTGGACGAGGGATACATCGAGTCATACGACATCGACGAAGAGGGCGTTCAGGGCACCATCAAGATCACTCTTAAGTATGGCGCCAACAAAGAAAAAGTTATCAGTGGGATCAAGAAGATCTCAAAGCCGGGCCTTAAGGTTTACGCCAAGGCAGACGAGGTCCCAAGAGTTCTTGACGGACTCGGGATCGCTATCGTTTCCACATCAAAGGGAATCGTAAGCGATAAGAAAGCAAGGGAACTCGGCGTCGGCGGAGAAGTTATCTGTTTCGTTTGGTAGGAGGTACGCGGAATGTCAAGAATAGGCAAGAAACCGGTCACACTTCCTGCCGGAGTAGAAATCAAGGTTGACGGCAACGTGGTCACAGTGAAGGGACCTAAGGGAGAGCTTTCACAGGAGATCGCGGAGCAGATCAAGCCGGTCGTAGACGGTTCAGAGCTCAGATTCGAGAGACCGTCGGACACAAAGGAAGACAAAGCTCAGCACGGACTCGCAAGAGCGCTCGTAAACAACATGGTAACAGGAGTTACATCAGGATTCGAAAAGAAGCTGAAGATCCTGGGCGTTGGATACAGGGCTGAGAAGCAGGGCAAGAACCTCTGCCTTTCGCTCGGATATTCACATCCGATCGAGATGCCGGATCCAGAAGGCATCGAGACAGAAGTTCCAGATCCTAACACAATAATCGTTAAGGGAATCGATAAAGCACTCGTCGGCAACTACGCTGCAGTGATCAGAGCATGGAGAAAGCCTGAGCCATATAAGGGCAAGGGAATCAGATATGAGAACGAGCACGTACGCAGCAAGGAAGGTAAAGCCGGCGTAGCCAAGGCATAGAAAGGAGTGAAGAGAAATGGCTAAGGAAACAAAAGAAGCAAAGCGCGCCAAGAGACACGCCAGAGTCAGAAAGAATCTCTTCGGAACTCCTGAGAGACCTAGGCTCTGTGTTTACAGATCTAACAAGAACATCTCATGCCAGATCATCGACGACGTGAACGGCGTCACACTGGCAGCCGCTTCTTCACTCGAGAAGGAGCTCAAGGCAGAGATCGCTTACGGCGGAAACAAAGAAGCCGCTAAGAAAGTCGGAGAGGCTATCGCAAAGAAAGCCGCCGAAAAAGGTATCAGTGAAGTCGCTTTTGACCGTGGCGGATACATCTATCACGGAAGAGTCAAGGAACTCGCTGAAGGCGCTCGCGAGGGCGGATTGAAATTCTAACGGGAGGTAAGAAATGCGTAGAGACAATGATGCAGAAACTTCCAAGCAGGAAATGACCGAGACTATCGTGAGTATCAGACGTGTTGCCAAGACTGTAAAAGGCGGACGTAACATGAGATTCAGCGTTACCATCGTCGTTGGAGACCACAACGGCAAGGTAGGCGTCGGACTCGGAAAAGCTCAGGAGATCCCTGAAGCTGTCAGAAAAGCGACGGAAGATGCAAAGAAAAACATCATCGAAGTTCCAATGGTAGGAACGACGATCCCACACAAAATCATCGGCGTACACGGAGCAGGCAGAGTTATCATCATGCCGGCTGCAGAAGGTACCGGAGTTATCGCAGGATCATCAGCCCGTACAGTTCTCGAGTCAGCGGGACTTAAGGACGTAAGAGCTAAGTCAACAGGATCCAGCAACATCGGAAACCTGGCGTACGCTACACTTGAAGGACTCAAGGGTCTGGTTACAGCAGAGCAGGTCGCCAAGCTGAGAGGCAAGACGCCTGAAGAGATTCTGGGTTAGGAGGTACTGAAATGGCTGATAAGAAGATCAAGATCACACTTACCAAGAGCCCTATCGGAGCTACTCCTAAGCAGAAGAAAGTTGTTGAGGCGCTTGGTCTTAAGAAGATGCACCACACTGTGGAGCTTATCGACAATGCCGCTACACGCGGAGCAGTTGCGAAGGTTAAGCATCTTGTAACAGTTGAAGAGTAGGGGGTGCATTGACTATGAAATTAGAAGAATTAAGAGCACCTGAAGGTTCAGCGAGAGCCCGCAAGAGAAGAGGCCGCGGCAATGCGACCGGACAGGGCAAGACAGGCGGAAGAGGAATGAACGGCCAGAAGCAGAGATCAGGCGGAAAAGTCAGACTCGGCTTTGAAGGCGGACAGATGCCTCTTTACAGACGTCTTCCTAAGAGAGGGTTCACGAACATCTGGGGTACTACTTATGCGATCATCAACGTTGGTGATCTCGCAGGATTTGAAGCTGGGGCTGAGGTAACGCCTGAGATCCTCCAGGATATGGGTATCCTGAAGAAGCTCGAGGATGGAGTCAAGGTCCTTGGAGGCGGAGAACTCACCAACAGCATTACCGTGAAAGCCAGCAAATTCAGCAAGGCTGCGAAAGAGAAAATCGAGGCCGCAGGAGGAAAGGCTGAGGTGATCTAGTATGGAAATGTTAAAGACCGTAAAAGACGCCTGGGGAGTAAAAGAGATAAGATCAAAGATGATCTTCACGCTCCTTATGCTCATTGTTTTCAGGATCGGCTCCAACATTCCGGTCCCTGGCATGAACAGAGAAGTACTGTCGCAGGTATTCGCAGGCGACAACATGGGGCTGTTCGAGCTCTTTAACCTGTTCTCAGGCGGATCATTCGCAAACTTCACGATATTCGCGCTTTCGATCACACCGTACATCACGGCGTCGATCATCATCCAGCTCCTTACCGTGGCGTTCCCTTACTTCGAGAGACTCGCCAAGGAAGGAATGGAAGGGCGCAAGAAGATGGCCCAGATCACACGTTACTTTACGGCGGTACTCGCTGTCATACAGGCGCTCGGACTTACGTTCGGACTGTTCCAGCAGGCTGTCGCAGACAAGTCGGTCTTCAATTACATCGTAATAACGCTGATACTTACGGCAGGAACCTGCTTCCTGATGTTCATCGGCGAGCAGATCGACCAGAACGGTATCGGTAACGGTATCTCACTCATCATCTTCGGCGGCATCATCGCAAGGATGCCGAGCGAGATCGCGAGCATCTGGACAAGGTACCAGAGCGGAAGCCTGTCGATCGTAACGATCTTCATCCTTCTGATCTTCGCGCTTGCGGTCATCGTAGGGATCATCATGATCCAGCAGGGAACGAGGAAGATCCCTGTACAGTACGCAAAGAGGGTAGTAGGAAGGAAGATGTACGGCGGGCAGTCGACACACATTCCTCTGAAAGTGAACCAGGCAGGAGTTATTCCTATCATCTTCTCACTTTCACTGCTGCAGTTCCCTCTGACGCTGATGTACTTCTTCCCGAACACGCCGTTCTACAGCTTCTGTGAGAAATGGCTGTCACCTGCGGGAAGCCCGGGGGTATGGGTATACGGAGTCCTGAACGTACTGCTCATCATATTCTTCAACTATTTCTACACGGCTATCACATTCAACCCTGTAGAGGTAGCTAATAATATGAAGGCAAACGGAGGATTCATTCCGGGCATCAGGCCTGGAAAGGCGACGATCGACTACCTGACCAAGGTAATGTCAAGGCTCTCGATCGTAGGAGCGCTTTTCCTCGCGGTCATAGCGACACTGCCGACGATCATATCGCAGTACACGGGTCTCCAGCTCAGCTTCGGAGGCACGTCGCTTCTGATCGCAGTCGGCGTAGCACTTGATACAGTCAGAGCACTTGAGAATCAGATGCTCATGAGAAACTATCAGGGATTCCTTAAGTAATATAAGGAGGATGAAATGGTAAGAACGATTTTGTTAGGACCTCCGGGAGCGGGCAAAGGAACGCAGGCGGAGAGAATGATCGAGAAATATGGCATCCCTCACATCTCGACGGGTGACATATTCAGAGAGAACATCAAGAACGGCACAGAGCTCGGAAAGAAAGCTCAGGAATACATGACCAAGGGCGAGCTGGTACCTGACGACCTCGTATGCGAGATCGCTACGGACAGGCTGAAGAAGGATGACTGCAAGAACGGATTCCTCCTCGACGGCTTCCCTAGGACAGTATATCAGGCTGAGAAGCTCGACGAGTTCCTTGAAGCGAACGGACAGAAGCTCAGCAAGGTCATCGACCTCGAGGTCGGGGATGAAGAGCTCCTGAGAAGGATCTGCGGAAGACGCGTCTGCAAAGACTGCGGAGCCACATATCATGTAGTGAACTTCCCTCCTTCAGTGCCTGGCAAGTGCGACAAGTGCGGCGGAGTGCTGGTCCAGAGATCAGACGATAACGAAGAGACTGCCAGAAACAGGATCGACGTCTATAACAGAGAAACCAAGCCTCTTATCGATTACTATGAGAAGGCCGGGAACCTCGTAAAAGTCGACGGTTCCATTTCTCCGGACAAGACGTTCGAAGACATTGTGAAGGTTCTCGGGTAGCTCAGGCTGCCTTAAGTGAGGTGCAATATGGCGAAAAAAGACGTCATTGAAGTCATGGGTACCGTTGTGGACGCCCAGCCGAACGCAATGTTCAAGGTCAAGCTGGATAACGGGTTTGAAGTGCTCGCGCACATATCCGGCAAGATAAGAATGAATTACATCAGGATCCTTCCGGGTGATAAGGTCAGGGTGGAGCTTTCACCGTATGATCTTACACGCGGCAGGATCACCTGGAGAGACAAGGGCTGAGAAGCCCGTGTGGGTACAGCTTAGAACGGAGGGTCTAAAATGAAAGTAAGAGCTTCAGTAAAGCCTATCTGCGACAAATGCAAGGTCATCAAAAGACATGGCAAGGTAATGGTCATCTGCGAGAACCCAAAGCATAAGCAGAGACAGGGCTAAAAACCACGATCTGATATGAGCCGGAGCGGATATCCGCATTCCGGTCATGAACGCTGAGAAGGCCGGGCTCTCAGCGTATATAAAACTTTTTTTCTAAGAACACCTGTCTATATCACTCCCGGTTTTGTGACGGAAGATAGGAGAAGGAGGAGCGTATGGCTCGTATAGCTGGTGTCGATCTGCCTCGTGAGAAAAGAGTGGAGATCGGACTGACGTACATCTATGGTATCGGGCTGACATCATCCCGCAAGATCCTTGAGGAAGCAGGAGTTGATCCTGACACCCGCGTTAAAGATCTTTCAGAGGAAGATGCCGGTAAGATCAGAAAGATCATCGACAGCGAATACATGGTTGAAGGTGATCTGAGAAGAGAGGTTTCCATGAACATCAAGAGGCTCATGGAGATCGGAAGCTACAGGGGAATCAGACACAGAAGGAGTCTCCCTGTAAGAGGTCAGAAGACCAAGACAAACGCAAGGACGCGTAAAGGTCCTAAGAAAACTGTTGGAAGAAAGAAAAAAGAAGGGAAGTAAAGTCTGATGCCTAAAACACAGAAGAAGGCTGTAAGAAAAAAGAGAATACAGCGTAAGAACATCGTTAAAGGCCAGGCTCATATCCAGTCTACCTTTAACAATACACTGGTCACGCTGACCGACATGGACGGAAACGCGCTGTCATGGTCAAGCGCCGGTTCACTTGGATTCAGAGGATCCAAGAAATCAACACCGTTCGCTGCACAGATGGCTGCCGAAGAGGCGAGCAAAGCCGCTATGGAGCACGGTCTTAAGACAGTTGAAGTTTACGTAAAGGGGCCGGGTTCAGGCAGAGAAGCCGCCATCAGAGCGCTTGAAGCCGCAGGACTCGAGGTAACCATGATCAAGGATATCACACCTATCCCTCACAATGGCTGCAGACCTCCGAAGAGAAGAAGAGTCTAGTGAAAGGAGGAATTGAAAATGGCAGTTAACAGAGATCCTATACTGAAGAGATGCAGATCACTCGCTATCGATCCAAGCCATCTCGGGATATACAAGTCATCGAAGAGGACTCCTTTAAGGAGCAACAGGAAGATGAGCGAATACGGACTCCAGCTTCGTGAGAAGCAGAGAGCGAAGTTCATCTACGGCATTCTTGAGAAGCAGTTCAGAAACACTTTTGAGAAAGCTTCCAAGAAGAGAGGTATCACCGGTGAAAACCTGCTGATCATGCTCGAGACCAGACTTGACAACGTAGTATACAGAATGGGCTTTGCGGCTACGAGAAGAGAAGCCAGACAGCTCGTTACACACGGCCACTACACACTGAACGGCAAGAAGGTGAACTCACCTAGCCAGGAAGTAAAAGTCGGCGATGTGATCAAAGTCAAAGAGAAGAGCCAGAATTCTCCAAAGTTCAAGGAGATCAAGGACATGCAGATCATGGTTCCGTCATGGCTCACAGTTGACGCAGAGAAGCTTGAAGGAAAGGTAGTATCTCTGCCGACGAGAGAAGAAATCGATACTCCTATCCAGGAGCACCTGATCGTCGAGTTGTATTCCAAGTAATATCTGAGTCGGTAAGGGCAATAGATATTGGAATTAAAAGGAGGTTTTTAAGTGATAGAATTCGAAAAACCAACTATCAGCAAAGAAGTAGCTGACGACGGCAAATACGGCAGATTCACGGTACAGCCTCTCCAGAGGGGATATGGCACGACTCTTGGAAACGCCATGAGGAGGATCCTCCTCTCATCGCTTCCCGGAGCTGCTGTAACAGCTGTAAAGATCGACGGAGTTCTCCATGAATTCTCGACGATCCCTGGAGTAAGGGAAGATGTGACCGAGATCATACTGAACCTTAAAAATCTGGCATTAAGACTGCATTCCGAGGAAGAGGACGAGACTGTGGCAGTTATCGATGCGGAAGGTCCGTGTGAAGTAACGGCTAAGGACATCGTGTGCGGATCAGATCTTGAGATCTTCAACCCGGAGCTGCATATCGCTACTCTTGAAGAGAACGCGAAGCTTTCAATGGACATCTCGATCGCCAAGGGACGCGGATACGTCTCGGCGGAAGAGAACAAGACCGACTCTATGCCTATATCGGTCATCCCTGTGGACTCGATCTTTACGCCTGTCCGCAAGGTGAATTACACGGTAAAGCCATACAAAGTCGGGCAGGGCGACATCCTCGAGCTCGAGATCTGGACCGACGGTTCAGTTTCTCCTGAAGAGGGAGTGTCGATCGGAGCCAAGATCATGCAGGAGCATCTTTCGCTCTTCATGTCGCTCGACGACGCGGCCAACAACCTGGAGTTCATGGTAGAGAAAGAAGAAAGCCAGAAGGAAAAGGCTCTTGAAATGACTATCGAGGAGCTCGAGTTTACTCAGCGTCCTCTGAACTGTCTCAAGAGAGCGGGTATCAATACCGTTGAAGAACTGATAAAGCAGAGCCCTGAGGACATGATGAAAGTCAGGAATTTCGGCAAGAAGTCTCTTGATGAAGTCAAAGCAAAGCTTGCTGAACTCGGGCTTTCAATGAAATCGAGCAATGATTGATCGTAGAAATCGGAGGTAAGACAATGCCGGGATATAGAAAACTTGGCAGGGAATCCGCTCACAGAAAGGCTATGCTGCGCAATCTCGTGACAGACCTTTTAAGAGAAGGGCGCATTTCCACCACAGATACCAGGGCAAAGGAAGCCAAGAGAGAGGCTGAGAAGCTGATCACGATGGCTAAGCGCGGAAGTCTTCACGCAAGAAGACAGGCCCTTGGTTATATTTACGACGAAGCTGTTGTTACTAAGCTGTTTGAAGAGATCGCTCCTAAGTATGAGTCCAGACAGGGCGGATACACGAGGATCCTTAAGCTTGGACCAAGAAGAGGAGACGACGCTGAGGTAGTGTTCCTCGAGCTGGTGTAGCAGAAGACTTCAGTTGATATCGTACTAGTTAGGGGCTGCGCCTTCAGGCGCGGCCCTTTTTATAAAAGAAGGAGCAGCATATGGAGATGCAGATGGATTTCATCCGGAAGCTTCCTACTCCGCTGGAGATCAAGGAAGAGTATCCGGTGGACGACAGCATCAGAAAGATGAAAGAAGAAAGAGATGAAGAGATCCAGAGGATCTTCTCGGGCAGGGAGGACAAGTTCGTCCTCATCATCGGGCCGTGCTCGGCCGATAACGAGGATTCGGTCTGCGAATATATGAGCAGGCTGGCAGAGGTGGCCGAGAAGGTGAAAGACAGGATCTTCGTCATACCGAGATGCTACACAGGAAAGCCGAGGACTACGGGACTCGGGTACAAGGGCATGGTGCACCAGCCTGACCCTGACAAGCCTGAGGACATGCTCGCGGGCATTATCGCCATACGCGACATGCACTCCAGGATAGCCAGGGAGAGCGGCTTCACATGCGCCGAAGAGATGCTTTATCCTGAGAATCACAGGTATCTTTCTGATCTTCTCGCGTATGTTGCAATAGGAGCACGTTCTGTAGAGGACCAGCATCACAGGCAGGTCGCGAGCGGGATCGGAGTCCCTGCGGGGATGAAGAACCCGACGGAAGGCGACCTTTCAGTCATGATGAACTCCATATTCACCGCCCAGCATCCACAGACTTTCGTCTACAGGGGATGGGAGGTGAAGTCCAAGGGAAATCCGTATGCTCACGCGATACTGAGAGGATATGTGGACCAGTACGGGCTCGCTCATCCAAACTATCACTATGAGGACCTGGAGCATCTTCTGAACCTTTATCATGAGAAAGAATACCAGAACCCGTTTGCGATAGTGGATACGAACCATTCCAATTCCGGGAAGAAGTTCGAGGAGCAGATAAGGATATCAAAGGACGTCATGCACTCGAGGCATGAGGATCCTGAGATCAGGAAGCTCGTGAAAGGCCTCATGATCGAGAGCTATCTCGTGGACGGCTGCCAGCCTGCAGGCGGCGGCGTTTACGGGCAGTCGATAACGGATCCGTGCCTCGGCTGGGAGAAGACGGAGAAGCTGATATACGACATCGCCGAGCAGGCATGATCCGTATACCTTGACATAGTGCTCCGCGCACAAAGAAGCGTGCTTTCGGCTGTTATTGCGGACAAGTCCGCGCTGACGGCTGGAAGTATTAAAAAATGCACGTTTTTCGTTTATCGAAATCGTGCTTTTTTTAATGTGGAAATGTTGTAATTTTGTTGACTTTTAAATGCGATGTGTTATGATTAAATAAAGATTTGTTAAGGAAATCTCAAGAGCCTACGAAAGGACCTTACGGATATGTTCGAGAAAGCCTGTGAGAAAAGGACAGCCGTTAAGACCTGGCAGATCTGGCCAGAGCATTTCTTTGTATGTGAATAAATTGTTATAACACCTGCCGACAGCCGCTTACACGCGGAAGAAGGCAGGTTTTGTTATATGAAGGATATATCTCCCGGATCTCATCCTTTATGAGGAGGGCGGACCCCCCAACCGGCCGATACATTAAGGAGGATGCGGAAGGTATTTCAGAGGCAGAGTACCGTCAATTTAATTAAAGAGGTAGCTCAGCACTTGTATGGTTTTGTGCTTTAGAGACTTTTAGCCCCGGGTCATACAGGCAAAACTATCACTTATATTGATTTTGATTGGTCCTCTAAAACAGAAGGCTATTTTTTATTGTTTAAAGGTTCAAGGAGGAAAAGAATGAGCAAGACAATGAAAAGAGTGTCTGCGCTGCTTCTTGCGATCCTGATGATCGTGTCCTACATGCCTATGATGCAGGAAACTGCATACGCGGCTAAGGCCAAGAAGCCAGCGAAGGTAAAAGGCCTTAAGGCGACAGTCCAGGAAGGAAAGCAGACAGTAAGCGTTTCCTGGAAAAAGGCCAAGAATGCTAAAAAGTACTCTGTGACCATCAAAGATGGTACCACCGGCTTGACTGCGTCAAAGTCTTCTAAGAAAACCAAGACCAGCTTCAAGGGTCAGTGGAGCACAAAGTACACTATCACAGTTAAAGGCGTTAACGGTAAGAAAAAGGGCAAAGCTGCCAAGACGACTGTTACAGTAGGGCAGGATCCTGAATTTACACAGGCAATTCAGGATGCAGCAGATAATGCTTCCGCCAAAGATGCTCTGCAGAAACAGATCGATCAGTTACAGGAGACTCTTCAGAGTTACAAGGATGCCGCATCTGCCGGTGCAGTAGCATTGGACGATGCTCAGGCATTAATTGATGCATATGATGCACTTGTCGCTGAAGATCCGACTATTGTCAATGATCTGGGAGAAGACTTTGTTGCTGCTATTGAAGAACTCAGAGAATCAGTTGAAGCTGCTAATGAAGAAGAAGCAATCAAAGATGCGAAATTGAGCGCTGCTACAAAGCTTACACTTGATTCATGGAATCCGGAAGTCAAGAATGCCATCAATGACATGATCGAAGCAAACAAGAATCAGGGCAAGTATGTAGTATTCGACTTTGATAACACATGCTCTATCTTCGACGTTGAGGAACAGCTGGCAGTATATCAGCTGCAGACAATGTCATTTGACGAGACAGTCACACCTGATACACTTCCTGGCATTCTGGCTACAGAGCTGGATCCGGCATACTTCGAAGACGACGCAGTCGTAGATAACGACGGTAATGCCACAAGCAGCAACAACTATCAGGATTGGATCGATGATATCGTAACTGCATACACAAAGCTGTACAACAATTATGGTCCATTCTCACCGGAAGGCCTCGATGAAGCTAAGCAAGCTGAGATCCAGACAACAGATGACTGGCTGGAGTTTGCTACAAAGATCAGGGCTATGTACGATACCGTGTTCGCTACAGAATCTGCTGCAGTAGCATATCCGTGGGTACTTTACTGGTTCACAGGAATGACTGAACAGGAAGTCTACAACCTTGCTTACAGATCACATGATTACTACAGGAAAGTGGACACCGACAGAAAGAAATGGACTGCACCTGCTGATTATCCTGACGCAAAGGTAAAAGGCTGCGCATTCAAGTGGTATCATGGAACACAGGTATCCGACAACATCAAAGAACTTTGGGCTGCACTTGACAACAACGGCATCGATGTTTGGGTATGCTCAGCATCAGCTACAGATCCTATCAGAGCTGCTGTAGACGTATGGGGGCTGCATGATCATCTGACAGGTCTTATGGCCATGACCAACAAGCTTGAAGGCGGAAAGTACATTAACGAGTATGACTGGGAAGGCGGATACGCATGGCTTGCAGAAGAAAAGGGTGGCTGGAAGAAAGACACAGCACTTCAGAAGACACAGACACAGGGCGAAGGAAAAGTTATCGCTATCGAAAATGTCTGCCTGCCTAAGTATAACGGAGCAGGCCCTATTGCAGGATTTATGGACTCCACAGGAGACTATAACTTCTGCACAGAGTTCAAGAGCCTTGAAGTTGTTATTTGCTTCAACAGAGCAGACCGTAAACAGACAGATGGCGGCGGCGTCATCGCTGAGCTTGCTGTATATGAGAACGATTCAGTAGAAAACGGTGGACTTGGATATGATTATGAGACAGCTAAGAAGGCCGGAGATACACTGTATGTTCTTCAGGGACGTAATGAGATCGGACTACGTGGTTTCAATCCAAGAAGGACTACGACCATATTTAAAGTCTCTGCCACAGACGAGTACACATTCAGACAGGAATGGGATGAGCCTGGTGAAGCATACAACCTGGATCAGCTTGCCTACATCAAGGAAAACAAGATGTCTGTTGAGCAGGTCGTAAATGACTTTGCTATTAAATCGCCTAAGGATACCAATAAACATGGACTTCCATTCAAGTATGGATTCGTAACAGGTAAGAAGGGTGAAGGCCTTGGCCCTAAGTTTGGCGGCATGGACTTCACAGGATATCATTCAAGAGGCGCTTCACCTGAATTCGGTGATGACGTAACAGAGCTGAGCCTCGCGTCTTGGAATCCGGAAGTAAAGGATGCACTGAACAAGATGATCGCAGCCAACAAAAACAGCGGCAAGTATGTGGTGTTCGACTTCGATAACACATGTTCGATCTTCGATGTTGAGGAACAGCTCGCAGTATATCAGCTACAGACTATGGCGTTCGACGAGACAGTCGATACAGCAGAGCTGAGGGAAATCCTTGCTACAGAGCTGGATCCAGAATACTTCGAAGACGACGCAGTCGTAGATAACGATGGTAATGCCACAAGTAGCAACAACTATCAGGATTGGATCGATGATATCGCCAATGCATATGACAAATTGTACAAAAAGTATGGCCCATTCTCACCTGAAGGGCTCGATGAAACCAAACAGGCTGAGATTCAGGCGACAGATGACTGGAAAGAATTTGCCACAAAGATCAGAGCTATGTATGATACAGTATTCGCTACAGAATCTGCAGCAGTGGCATATCCATGGGTACTTTACTGGTTCACTGGAATGACTGAAGAAGAAGTTTATCAGCTCGCCTACAGATCGCATGATTACTACAGGCAGGTCAATACTGATAGAGTTAAATGGGTCGCTCCGGAGAATTATCCAGGTGCAAAGGTCAAAGGCTGCGCATTCACATGGAACTGCGGAACACAAGTATCTGATAACATCAAAGAACTGTGGGCGGCACTTGACAATAATGGCATCGATGTTTGGGTATGCTCAGCGTCAGCTACAGATCCTATCAGGGCTGCTGTAGACGTATGGGGAATGCATGATCATCTGAAAGGCCTCATGGCAATGACAAATGTCCTTAATGATGATGGCACTTACGACAACGAATATGACTGGGAAGGCGGAAATGCTTGGTTAGCAACTGACAGTGAAGAGAATCACGGCTGGGAGAAAGACACAGCGCTCCAGAAGACCCAGACACAAGGCAAGGGCAAAGTCATAGCTATCCAGAATGTTCTTTATCCTAAGTACAACAATAAGGGACCTATTGCCGGATTCATGGATTCAACAGGAGACTTCAACTTCTGCACAGAATTCAAGACGCTTGAAGTTGTGTGCTGCTTCAACAGGGCTGACCGTAAACAGACAGATGGCGGCGGCGTCATCGCAGAGCTTGCGGCATATCAGGCTGACGCTCTTCATATGAATTACGATAACAGAGGAACAGATACTCTGTATGTACTTCAGGGTCGTAATGAGCTGTGGCGTCGTGGACTGAATCCAAGAAGGACCACAAACGTCATCAAGCGTTATCTGAAGGGTGAAGAAAAAGAATACACATTCAGATCGGAGTATGATACTGATGAAGCGTTCAACGAGCAGCAGCTCCAGTACATGATTGAAAACGAGATGACTACTGCTGATATCATCAACCAGTTTGCGATCAAGAAGAGTGTGGGAGCTGAAGGAAATCCGTTCAACTTCAAGATTGGATTCGTATATGGAACAAATAATCCAGACGGCCTTGGTCCTAAGTTCCACGATGATACATACAATCCAGATGATCTTGACTTCAGCGGATATCATTCACAGGACTAATAAGTTCCTGCCAGCCGATACGTTCTGACCTGGGGGTCAAAAGGTCAGTCTAAGGCTGTAATAACCTAGATGGAGAGAGCCGCGGCAATGCCGCGCCTCTTTTCTGTTATATTTATAAACAGCTATTTAAAAAAATTATAAAGAATAATATCTGCTCCGCTTGACGAGCACGCAGCGCTTTACTACAATATAATTGCAATTGAATATGCGTTTTATGTTCTCCGTAAGGAGCCAAGAGGGAAGCGGGTCAGAATCCCGCGCGGTCCCGCCACTGTGTTTGGGGAGCTGTTCCGGTGATCCACTGGCTGAAAGGCCGGGAAGGAAAGGAATGATGCGACGATCCATTAGTCAGGAGACCTGCATAAAATAGCCTGATACTGGCGGTGAACCGGATCATGGGCAATGCATTGACAGCGAATACGGGCTGTGGGCTTACCACAGTCCTTTTTGATACTCCGTTATGATAAACTGTGGAGCCCCAATTGCTTTTCATTCTTTTTCTATTTGAGGCAGGTCCCGTCAGCCTGCCTCGCTGGAAGACTACACCGGCGCAGTGCATACTGTGCCGGTTTTTTGTTTGTTGTTGCCTTTTATATCCTGCTGATATAAAATCAAAATAGGAAAATATTGTATTTTGCTGAAAGGGGAAACAAAATGATAAGATGCCCGAACTGTGGAGCTGAATATAACGACAACACCTGGTTTTGCATAAAGTGCAGCACCATGCTTGACCCGGAGAAGGACAGGGTGGTCGAGGAGCCTGCTGAAGCAGAGCCTGAAGAACCTGAAGAAGAGGTCATCGAGGCTGAAGAAACTGTTGAGGCGCAGGTGGAAGAACCGGAAGCCGAGGAGGAACAGGCCGAAGAAACTGAACCTGAATCTGAGGAGCCGGAAGAGGAAACAGCTGAGGAACCTGAGGAAGAAACGGAGACAGTAGAGGAGAATATCGAAGAGCCAGAACCGGAAGCAGAGGAAGAGTCTGTAGAAGAAACTGAGCCGGAGCTGGGAGAAGAAACGGCCGAAGAACCAGAGGAAGAAGCCGCTGAGTCTGAAGAGGATGCTGAGACTGAAGAAGAGCCCGAAATAGTTGAATACGAGCCAGAGCCGGAAGAGGAATCGGAATCAGAAGAGACAGCTGAAGAAGAGCCTGAAGCTGAGGGAGAAACGGAAGAAACCGCTGAGCCGGAGACTGAAGAACCGGAAGAAGAAACGGCCGAGGAACCAGAGGAAGAAGCCGCTGAGCCTGAAGAGGAGGCTGTTGAAGAGGAAGAGCCTGAATCTGAAGAACCAGAGGAAGAGACTGAAGAGGCTGAGGAGGAAGTTGTTGAAGAGGAACCTGAGCTGATGCCTGAGGAGCAGGAGCTGGAGCAGCTCGCCGGTACTACGGTTATCCCTACATTGCTTGATAAAGCGGATAAGCCGGAATACTCCGGATATGCAGGAGGCAGCAGCAACGTGGACTATGTACAGGCAGAAGAGGATGCACAGGGAAGCTACGAGACTCCGCAGTATGAAGAGCCGCAGCCGGTAGTAAGAGACAGCGGAAGCATAGGCTGGGCGATCCTTGGATTCCTTCTCCCGATCGTAGGCCTTATCCTGTTCATCGCATGGCATAACAGCAAGCCGTACAGCGCGAGGAACGCAGGTATCGGCGCGCTCGTAGCAGTGATAGTGAATATCATACTTTCGATAATCGGATTTGTCATCCTGGGCCTTGGAGCCGTGTTCTTAAGCGCAGAGCCGGGCATCGTGGAAGGCGTGACAGAGGAATTCGCGGGCATACTTTTCAGCCTGCTGGCATAGTAATTACATTTTTTGACATTTGCGCTTGAATCTATTTACCAGTTGATTCAAGTGTGATATCATTACCTTGTATAAGAATGGAGTAGACCGCATAGTTGCATATCTAGAAGTGGTTTACTTATGAGGTAAACTAATGGAACAGGACAAGAACAAGCAGAATGAAAGAGCGCAGGGTCAGGTACGTATCGTACAGGAGACCGTAGCAGGTAAAGAGATCACTCTCTGTCATGTTATCGGCGGACCGCTTCCGATCGTATATCAGAAGCTGGGATTAAATCCTGAGATTGACTACAGAACTTCTGCGATAGGCATCATGAACATGACTCCTCCGGAGTCCGCTGTTATAGCATCCGATATCGCCGTTAAGAACGGCGACGTTTACCTTGGATTTGCCGACAGATTCAGCGGAACGCTGATCATCACAGGAGAGATCTCTCAGGTCAAGGCCGCCCTTAAAGAAATAACAAGATATTTCGAGTATGACCTGGGTTATGTTGTCTGCCCGATCACAGAGCGTTAGCAGATGTACGGCGAGGGAAGCGGAAAGCTTACCGCTGAAGGCCAGGCTATTCTTGATGAAATATACAAGGACGCGTATGAGCGCGCGCATGGCGGTCAGGTACGTATCGTACGTGTAATCATACCGGGAAAGGAAATAACGCTGGCACATATTATCGGCGTTTCCCAGTATCCTGTATACAAGAACATGGCCTTAGATATCGGCTTACACCAGGGCGAAGATCCAAGAGGAAAAGCACTGGGCATCCTGCACATGTGCCCTTGGGAATCGGTAGTTATCGGAGCTGATATAGCAGTAAAAATGGGTAACGTAGAGATCGGTTTCATGGACCGTTTCTGCGGGTCTCTGATCCTGCTGGGTGAGCGCGAGGATATCAAATCGGCGGTCTATGAGATCGTCAGATATTTCGGCGAAGAGCTGGGATATCCGGTATGCGACATCACTGAACAGTGGAGATGATTTTCAGCCGGGGACAAGCTCCCGGCTTTTTTGTGAGTATATGAAGAAACTGTTTTTATGCGGCAGGTCCGAAGCGGGAAAGACGTCGCTTACACAGGCGATGAAGGGCGAGAAGCTGCACTATTGGAAAACTCAATACATAAACACATGGGACATCACGATAGATACGCCGGGAGAAGCGGCAGAGAACAAGAAGCTCGGATATGAGCTAGGAGCGGTATCTTTTGACGCAGACATAATCGGTCTTCTCGTTGCTGCGGACGAGCCGTTCAACCTGTTCCCGCCGGCGTGTATAGGGGTGACCACAAGGCCTCTCATCGGGATAATAACGAAGATCGACGTGCCTAACGCAAACGTGCCGATGGTGAGGACGTGGCTCGAGCAGGCAGGATGCGAGAGGATCTTCTGTGTCAACAACGATACCGGGGAAGGTGTTCAGGAACTCGTGGATTATCTGTGCGAGTATTCAGACAAGCTGTCGCTTGAGGAAGTAAAGAAGAATCAGAAAAAAGGCCTTAAAGACTGGGCGTAAGAAGGAGATATATTTTGGAAGAAAAAATCGGAAGGAACGATCCGTGCTGGTGCGGAAGCGGAAAGAAATACAAGAAGTGCCATTATGACTTCGATCAGAAGATCCGTGAGATAGAGGCGGAAGGGCATATAGTCCCGAGGCATGATATGCTGAAGACTCCGGACGAAGTCGAGATGATCAGGAAGAGCGCCCATATCAACATCACGGTGCTTGACGAGATAACCGAAAAGATCCACGAAGGAATGAGGCTTTCTGAGATAAACGACATAGTAAACGAAGTCACAGAGAAAATGGGCGGGATCCCGGCTCCTTTGAACTATGAGGGATTCCCTTACAGCGTCTGCACCTCGGTGAACGACCAGGTGTGCCACGGATTCCCGCGTGAGGAGTACGTCCTCAAGTCGGGGGACATCATCAACTGCGACTGTTCCACGATACTGAACGGATACTATTCGGACTCGTCTCGCATGTATTGCATCGGAGACGTGAGCCCGGAGAAGAGAAAGCTCGTCGAGGTCACCAAGGAGTGTATGGAGCTCGGGCTGGAGCAGGTCAAGCCGTGGAAGTTCCTGGGCGATATGGCTCATGCGGTCGAAGAGCATGCTCTTGAGAACGGATACAGGGTGGTCGAGGAGTTCGGAGGCCACGGAGTAGGGATAGAGTTCCATGAGGACCCGTTCGTCGGATACGTGGGAGATCCGGGGACGGATATGCTTATGGTACCCGGAATGATGTTCACGATCGAGCCTATGATCAACATGGGGCGTAAAGACATCTTCATCGACAGTGACAACGGCTGGGAAGTCTACACTCAGGACGGGAAGCCTTCCGCGCAGTGGGAGATCCAGGTGCTCGTCACAGAAGACGGGCATGAAGTGATAAGCTGGTAGGGCGGCGTATGTATGATCTCATAGCGACGGCGACTTTCGGCCTTGAGGCTGTGGTGCGCCGTGAAATCGAACAGCTTGGATATAAAGTGACCAGGACCGAAGACGGCAAGGTCACTTTTTCCGGTGACGTAAGAGCGATAGTGAGAGCCAACCTGTGGCTTCGCGCGGCCGACAGGGTCCTCATCAGGATGGCGGAGTTCAAAGCCGGTGAGCCGGAAGAGCTTTTCCAGCAGGTCAAAGGGATACACTGGGAGGAGCTCATACCGCCCGACGGCAAGTTCACCGTCAACTGCTCTACGGTGAAGTCAAAGCTAAGGAGCGAGCCGAACAACCAGAAGACTGTCAAGAAAGCGATAGTAGACAGGCTCGCGGGCGAATATGGTATCGAAAGGCTCCCAGAAACGGGAGCGGAATATACGGTCAAGGTCACGCTGCTGAAGGACAGGGCCACGATAACGGTGGATACTTCAGGAGAAGGTCTGCATAAGAGAGGCTACAGAGTCGCTCCGGTGGCCGCGCCGCTTAAGGAGACGCTGGCCGCGGCGCTTGTGGAGCTTTCGTTCTGGAACAAGGGAAGAGTGCTCCTCGATCCGTGCTGCGGGTCAGGTACTATACCAATAGAGGCGGCTTTGATCGGAAGGAACATCGCGCCCGGCCTTAACAGGTCTTTCGCCTGCGAGAAGTGGGATCTTATCCCGGAGGAGATCTGGGAAGAAGAAAGAAAGAACGCGAGAGAGGCCATAAATCATGACATTATGGCTGTCGCCGCGTCAGACATAGACCCGAAAGCGGTCAGGGCCGCCAAGAAGAACGCCTTAGCCGCAGGCGTCGCGGACACGATAAAGTTCGATACGCAGGACATAAAGTACGCGCTCGGCGATCCGGTAAAGATGCCGGATCACGGGATCATCATCAGTAACCCTGTCTACGGCGAGAGGATAGGGGATGAAGAGCAGAGGGACGAAGTCTTTGCCGCGATAGCGAGGTTCATGAAGAGGCGTCCCGACTGGTCGGTCTTCCTGATATCGCCTGACAGAAAGACAGAAGAAAAAACGGCCGGCAGGCGCGCCGACCGCAGACGTAAGCTGTATAACGGTAATATCGAAGTGTGCTACTATCAGTTCCACGGAGTGAAGTAGCGGCACGAAGGATATATAAGTTACATTCCAGTATATTTTTTCAGTAAGCACTGCGCCCGGACTTCTGGTCTGACTTGGCCTGGTCGAGAGTCCGGCGCTCAGGGATCTGCATAAGATAGTCCCTAAGCTCATCTATACCTTCGCCTGTCACGTTGCTGACAGGGAATACCCTTTGGCATCCTGCCTCTTCCATCCACTGCATGACCATAGGCACGTTGGCGTTCGGAAGATCTATCTTGGTGATGATACCGATGAATGGACGTGAGGTCCACACGATCTCTCCAGGGCTGAACAGATTGTACGGCTCGTTTGCGGCGCAGAGAATACCTATTATATCAGAATCAAATGAGATCGAAGCAAGCGCGTGGGAGATCTTCTTCGTTTCGATATACTCCCCCGGGGTGTCGATGGTTATATCCCATGAATTATTGTATTGTGTTTTATGGTAATGCAGAGCTTCGCCTTTGAGCGCCTGTGTCAGGCTTGTTTTGCCGGCTTCGCTTCTCCCATATAAAAACAGTTTTCTCATCTTTCAGCCTGTGCCGCTCTTACTTTGTCACCTATCTCTTCTATCAGCTCTTTGGCTCTGTGGAATCTCTGCCAGTAAAGGATGAAGCCGTGCATCATGCCGTCCATCCTTATGCATTCCACTTCATTTCCTGCGCTCCTCAGCCTCTTCGCGAACTTCTCGTCATCGTCTCTCAGAGGGTCGAATTCGGCCGTTACGACGATTGAAGGAGGCATGCCGGAAAGATCTTCGGCTTTGCCGGGATACAGTCTGAAATCGGCCGGATCAGCCTCAGGGGCATAGATCTCCATCATGGTGTTCATAGCGCTTACCGGAAGGACATATCCGCCGCCGCCGTATTTCTCTGCCGACTCTGAATCGGCGAGATCCACGCATCCGAATACTCCGTAGAACAGGATGAGGCGTGAGAGCTTAGGCGCCTTTCCTTCTTTTGACAGGAGCGCCAGTACGGCTGCGATGTTCGCGCCGGAGCTGTCTCCTCCCGCCATTATATTATCCCTGTCTCCTCCGAACTTTCCCGCGTTTTCATACGCCCAGTCCGCCGCGCAAACCGCGTCGTCTACAGCGGCAGGGAACGGGAACTCCGGAGCGAGCCTGTACTCGACAGAGATCACGACTGCGCCGCAGCTGTCGGCAAGCTTCCCGCAGAGAGGGTCATGATCCTGTACGCATCCCATTATATAGCCGCCTCCATGAAAGTACAGCAGGACAGGAGCGCTCTTTTCCTTCCTTTTTACCCCCTCAGGTATGTATACCCGGACCATCAGAGGATCCTCGTCGCCCCTCTGGATGAATTTGTCGAACATCTGGCCGGTTTCATACGGATCCGTATTCTTTGCGTGGCGCGATACCTCGTCGGCCCTCAGAGCTTCTACGTCGCCGGCAGTGAACGGCATCTCAAAGCCGGGCCCTTCAAGAGCCGGCTTGTAGAATTCGTATACCTCAGGATCGAATCTCTCTTTATCCATCTCATCCACCTATAAATTAGAAGCAGTTCTCCAGTACGTCCTGATCGAGTCCCTTTTTGTTCATCATGCCTACGGCGAAGTACGCTATGCCTCCCAGGATCAGGCTCACCACTATCGCATGGATGCCGAACGGTACCGTCACGTATTTGTAGAACAGTATGAACGATCCGACTCCGACTATGATCGACGCGATGCATGAAGCGGCGTTCCCGCGCTTCCAGTACAGCCCTCCGATCAGAGGCCAGAAGAACGTCGCCTCAAGTCCGCCCATCGCGAACAGGTTGATCCATACGAGGATGTCAGGCGGGTTCATCGCGAAGAAGAATACGATGAGTCCGATCACGAGTGTGAGCGCGAATGTTCCGTACTTGATCTTCTTTTCTGTTGAGTCCGCTACTTCTTTGGTCTCATCCTGGTCAGCCTTTACCGCGGCGACTACCTTCTTCTGCGCGAAGTATGTCACGTACAGGTCTTTAAGTATCGTGGCGGAAGCGAGGATCAGGAGCGAGTCTACCGTCGACATCACTGCCGCGAGCGGGGCTGCCAGGAACAGGCCTGCCGCCCATGGCGGCATGTATTTGTTGATGACATACGGGATGATCGAATCTGTATTTGCGAGATGCTCTTCACCGACCAGAGGGAAGGCAAGCGCGCCCGCAAAGTGCATGCCGATCATCAGGATGCCGACTACAATAGTTCCGTATAGCATCGCCTTGTGGAGCGATTCGGTGTCTTTGAAGCCCATGCTTCTTACCGCTGTTTGCGGAAGGCCGAGGACCCCGACTCCGACGAGCACCCAGTATGACAGGAGCGTTCCCGGCTGGAGAGCGGGTATCTCAGCGCCGAACTCTCCCTTTCCGAGAAGATCCCATCCCGGGTTGTTTGCTGTGTTGTATTCCAGGATGTTTTCCATTCCGCCTCCTGCGCGGATCACGAAGAAGAGCAGAAGGAATGTGCCGCACGCCATGATGAATCCCTGGATCGTATCGGTGATTACTACGGCCTTGAAGCCTCCGAACGATGTGTAGATTATTACGATGGCCGAGAACAGCACGAGCGCGCTGACATATGAGAGCCCTGTTACTGACTGTATCAGAGTGGCTCCGCCCTTGAACTGCGCCACCATCTGCGTGATGAAGAACACCACGAGCATTATGCTCGCGAGGATAACCACAGCCGGTGACTTATATCTTGTCTTGAGGTAGTCAGAGATCGTGACCGCCTTTATGCGGCGGGAAATGATCCCAAGTTTTTTGCCTACGACTCCAAGTGTGAGGAACGCTGTTCCGATCTGGATCGCAGCTACCCAGGACTGTGTGAGGCCCCAGCTTGCGGCAAGTCCCGGGCCTCCCAGGAATGAGCTTGCGCTGGTATATGTCGCTATGAGTGTCATCGCAAGAACGACGCCGCCCATCGTGCGTCCGCCGACAAAGTAGTTCTGCAGGAATCCGCTGGCAGCGTTCTCCTGTGCGGAGACATGGCTCATCCAGACTCCGACGACAGCGTTTATCGCCATGTATGCGACGAGGATGATAAGGATCGTCATCTGATTTGCGTTCATGTTATGCCTCCTTTCCGGCGTCGTCATCGTCATCGAGGCTGAAGTTCACGAAGACCTTCTTGAGCAGGTAGATGACTCCGGCCACTGCCACAACAAAGACACCTGGCGTGCTCAGCAGCCACCAGAGCGGCAGGCCGAACACTGTGATGCCGGAACCGGACAGAAGATATCCGAATCCGACGTGCCAGAGAAAGCAGATCGCGAACAGCACCGCTGTGGCGCGGGCCTCTTTCCTGATCTGGCGTTCTTTTTCTTCTCTAGTCATTTTTCGGGCTCCTTTCAAAAAACAAAGACCGCATGCGTTTATACTGCATGCGGACCAAAAAAATCCGCATGAGCAAATATGTTCTTGCGGATGGACGTTTTCATATTTCAGAAAGTGTTCTGACCGGCTGCTTGGTCCGGTCCTGCTCCAACCCCGGGATACAGGCCTGTGTCGTCCGGCTCTTTTTCTTTCTTCCTTTATATGATGGTAAAGTTTCCAAGCAGGAATACCGTCCACCAGCTAATATATATCATTTTGGCGCGGATTTGTAAAGTGGTTTTGTTTTTAGATTTTCTTAAGGGCTGATCTCGTTGCCTAGACGCTGAAAAACCACCATTAGGCAACGGGATTTGTGGGAGAATAGGCTTGTAGGCAACGAAATGGGGCGCTTCAGGTGGTCATTTTGTTGCCTAAACGCTGAAAAGACGCCCGTAGGCAACGGGATTTGTGGGGGAATAGGCTTGTAGGCAACGAAACGGGGCGCTTCAGGTGGTCATTTCGTTGCCTAAACGCCGAAAAGTCGCCAATAGGCAACGGGATTTGTGCAAAGATAAGCCTGCAGGCAACGAAACGGGGCGGCCGGCTAAATCTCAGGCAAAAGCGGAATGTCGTTGTTGAAATGGACAGAGGGGTATGGTACAATCATTACTGAACAGCGCTTTAAAGTGTTAAATTAAAAAACGCGGTGTGAAATAACAGAAAAGTGGAAGGAGACATGAAATGAAAACAACGAAAAGATTGACTGCTCTTGTTCTTATCGCAGTGCTGGCCGTATCGGCATTCGCGCTTGCCGGCTGCGGAAAGAAAGACGATGGAGGAAAAACTGACTGGGATTACATCGAAGACAAAGGAACGATCATCGTCGGACTTGACGATACGTTCGCTCCGATGGGATTCCGCGACAAGGATAATGAAATAGTAGGATTCGACATCGACCTTGCCAAGGCGACGTTCAAGGAGATGGGGCTCGAGGTTGAGTTCAAGGCGATCGACTGGACAGCCAAAGAGGCAGAGCTCGCGTCGAAGAAGATAGACTGCATCTGGAACGGCCTTTCGGTAACGCCTGACCGTATCAAGAACATGTCTATGTCAAAGAGATACTGCGCGAACAGAGAGCTCGTTATGTCGCTTGACAAGAACATCAACATCAAGTCTGCAGAAGAGCTGAAGAACTACAAGATCGCGACACAGGCAGACTCGGCCGCCGCAGACGACATCAAGGCGAACGAGCTGTATGATGAGTTCAAGCAGAACGTTACGGAGTACAAAACATACGACCAGGCG
Source organism: Anaerovoracaceae bacterium (assembly GCA_045604065.1). Classification (GTDB taxonomy): domain Bacteria; phylum Bacillota; class Clostridia; order Peptostreptococcales; family Anaerovoracaceae; genus Aminicella. Next base: position 21,716 of record JAZUNH010000023.1, on the reverse strand, counting down.
CTTCTTGACATGAAGGCCGGAAGAGTTGACGTCGTAGTCATCGACGAAGTATACGCAACATACAATAACGCGAACAAAGAAAAGCTCTACGAGAGCGAGTTCAACTTCGGCTCAGACGACTACGCGGTAGGATTCCGTAAGGAAGACACAGAGCTTACCGAGAAGTTCAACGAGGCATTCAAGAAGATCATCGACAGCGGTGAGGCTGAGAAGATCAGCAACGACTGGTTCGGCAGGAATCTGGTTATATTTGAAGATCTGTAAAATACAGGAGAAGGTATGGGCTTTCAGGAAACATTAGTATATTTATGGGAAGTGGCGACGCCGACCATACTGAGGGCTACAGTCGTAACACTGCAGCTCTGGCTGGTCACGGTGGTTCTCGCTGTGCCTCTTGGCCTTCCCATTGCGTTCGGCGAGATAAGCAAGATAGCTCCTATACGCTGGATATGCAAGACGTACGTCTTCATCTTCAGGGGCACGCCTCTGATCCTCCAGCTGTGGTTCTTCTATTTCTTCTTCCCGATCGCGCTTGACATCACGCTTCCGGCATTTCCTACGGCCGCGATAACCTTTGTGCTGAACTACGCAGCATACATCGCTGAGATATACAGGGGCGGCATCAACAGCATAGACCACGGCCAGTATGAGGCCAGTCATTCGCTGGGGCTGTCCAAATCGCAGGAGATGTTCGACGTCGTGATTCCTCAGATGATGAGAGTGGTACTTCCGGGAGTCGCCAACGAGGCGATCCTCCTGATCAAGGATACGGCTCTCGCGTCGGTCATCACCCTGCAGGAGATAATGAGAGTGTCCGAGAGCATGGTGAACAGAGACTTCGTGCTCGCCGTATACGTAGTCGCGGCTATAGTGTACCTGTTCTTCACGTTTATCACGCAGACGATAGCGGACAAAGTCGAGAAATACTTCTCGAAATATGACGAAAGGGAGGAGTAGAGATGGCAGAAGTACTTAGAATGGACAACATCGTCAAGAAGTACGCCAACTGTACTGCTCTCGACGACGTCAGCCTTTCGGTAAACGAGGGCGAGACGGTCGCGATAATCGGGCCGTCAGGATCCGGCAAGAGCACTCTGCTAAGGTGCGTTAACTGCCTGACCAGGATAACGTCAGGATCCATAACCCTGAATGGAGAGACGTTCGTATCGACAGGGCCGGACGGGAAAGCGAAATATCTTCCGGACAAGAAGCTTAAGAGGGTAACGCGTGAGACCGGGATGGTATTCCAGCATTTCAATCTGTTCCCGCATATGACATGCCTGAGGAACATCACTTACGCGCCGATCAAAGTCAAAGGCGTTCCGAAGCAGAACGCTGTCGAGCGCGGGGAGGAGCTTCTCAAAATGGTAGGACTTCCGGATAAAAGGGACCAGTATCCGGGCATGCTTTCGGGAGGACAGAAGCAGAGGATCGCTATCGCGAGGGGCCTCGCGATGGACCCTTCGATCATGCTTTTCGACGAGCCTACTTCAGCGCTCGACCCTGAGATAACGGGCGAGGTACTCGCGGTCATGAAGCGTCTCGCGCAGCAGCACATCACAATGGTGGTAGTTACGCACGAGATGGGCTTTGCGAAAGAAGTCGCCCACAGGGTCATATTCATGAACAACGGAAAGATCGTTGAAGAAGGTACTCCTGACGATATATTCAACCATCCGAAGAGCGACAGGCTGAAGGCTTTCCTTTCAGCCATGATCGGAGGAGGAGACTGATATATCGGAAAAAGGATATGAAGAAGCGGCTTTGGCTCTCAGCCGGGGCCGCTTTTAATGTGACTGGTTTTGTGGTAAAATATCTAATGGAATAATATGAAGGGAGGAGCGCTTGGTGAAAACACAGAAAGAAGAATTTGAAGATTACGCGAAGCAGATGGAAGCTTTCTGCGTGAAGAACGACGTCATTTCCGACGAACTATTTAAAGAATACAATGTCAACAGAGGACTAAGGGACCTTAACGGAAAGGGTGTCCTTACAGGGCTTACCGGGATCTCGGAGATCGTATCATTCAAGCCTGACGAGAACGGCGACATGCAGCCGTGTGAGGGCGAGCTCTGGTACAGGGGCCACAAAATCGACAATATAATAAACAACATAGGAGCGCATGAGTTCGGATTCGCGAGGACCGCTTTCCTGCTTCTGTTCGGTCAGTATCCGACTGATGAAGAGGAGAAGGAATTTGAGGAATACCTGAACGCCGCCATGGAGCTTCCTACCAACTTTACGAGGGACGTGATCATGAAGGCGCCTTCAGGGGACCTCATGAACTCGATGACGAGAAGCATACTTACGCTTGCGTCATATGACGACAAAGCGAAGGTCGATACGGTGGACAACAACATCAGACAGGCGATAAGGCTGATCGCGGTCTTCCCTATGATCGCGGCCTACAGCTATCACGCCTACAACCACTATAACAAAGACGAGAGCATGTATATCCATCATCCGGATCCGTCGCTTTCGACGGCCGAGAATTTCCTGCGCATGCTGAGGCCTGACAGTAAGTTCACTGAGATCGAGGCAAAGGCTCTGGATACCGCGCTGATCCTTCACATGGAGCACGGCGGAGGAAACAACTCCACGTTCACGACGAGAGTAGTAACATCGTCCGGTTCTGACGCCTACGCCACTATCGCGGCGGCGATGTCTTCGCTCAAGGGGCCGAAGCACGGCGGAGCGAACATCAAGGTAATGGAGATGATGGACAACATCCGTGAGAACGTAAAGCATACGACGAACAGGAAAGAAATGAAGGCATATCTTTCCAAGATGCTTGACGGAGAGGTGTTCGACCATAAAGGCCTGATCTACGGGATGGGCCACGCCGTATATTCGCTGTCAGACCCTAGAGAGAAGCTTCTCAAGGGATATTGCGAGAAGCTCGCGGAAGAGAAGGGCATGGACGATACCATGACGATGTATAATCTGATCGAAGAGCTCGCTCCTGAGCTGATCGCTGAGAAGCGCCACATATTCAAGGGCGTAAGTCCCAACGTCGACTTCTACAGCGGATTCGTATATCAGATGCTCGGCATACCTGTGGAGCTTTACACGCCGCTGTTCGCGATAGCGCGTATCGTCGGATGGAGCGCTCACAGGATAGAAGAGCTCATCGGACAGGGCAAGATCATAAGACCGGCATATAAGAGCGTCATGAAAGAACTTGATAAATAGGAGGATCGTAATGAACATCAGAAAGGTGAAATATTTTTACAGAGAAGGCGACCACAAGTGCGAGGTAGTGAACAAGGCCATAGAGACAGTGGGAATGGAGAATCTCGAGGAATATAACACGCATGACTTCCAGCACATTGAGGAAGACCTGATGCCGGAGTTTGCAAAGAAGTATCCTCATGAGAATGTGCCGTGCATGTACTACAAGACACAGAAGCTTTTTGAGGCTGATCCTGACATGTCGGACGAAGATCTGGTGAAGGCGGTAAGAGACGTATATAACGAAATCAAGAACCTGTCATACTAGAAATTTTATCGAATCATTACATGTGAAAAGCAGGAGGCATCCGCAAGGTGCTTCCTGCTTTTGTATACCTGCGTGGAGCCGTGCGCTTTTTTGCCCGCGGTCTGTGTCTGTCCGGGAGACGCTCACACTTCTGACGCGATCTCGCTTTCTGCCTCGAGCTCAAGCTCCGTCTCGGTCTCCATATCCTCGTACTCGTCGTCGTCAGGCTCGTAATCGTCCTCTTCCTCGAAGTCAGCCGGCCTTACGGAATAAGCCCGGTCCATGACGATGAGCTCCTCGTCCTTTTCCGGATCAGGTATGTACGGCTTCGGGTAGTGCCGCTTGAGTGATTTCAGAGGACATTTGATTTTCATTTCCGCCTGCTTCCTTCCTGTCTATAAAAACATTGTATCACACCCCGGGTGGAGAATAGAAACAAAATGTTGTAAAATGGATCAAGGGGAGAGATACCGGAAAATGCAGATATTTCTAGCGATAACGGCTGCCGTCCTGGCGGTCTTCATATTATATATACTGAGCCTGAAGCCGAACAGGCCGCGCCTCGAAGGCTTTGCCCCGTTCGAGAAGGTGATGATCGCGCACCGCGGGTTTTACGACAACGGTACTGACGCGCCGGAGAATTCGCTGCCGGCGTTCAGGAAGGCAGTAGAAGCCGGATTCGGGATCGAAATGGACGTGCAGCTCACGAAAGACGGGAAGCTCGTTGTCTTCCACGATGAGACGCTGAAGAGGATGTGCGGTGCGGACAGGGTGCTGACAGATCTCACTTACGAGGAGCTGATGGAGTACAGGCTCGCGCATTCGGACGAGAGAGTGCCGCTTTTCAGGGACGTGTTCGATATCTTCAGGGACAGGATCCCGGCCGTTATAGAGATAAAGCCTCACGGAGATTATATAAGGACGATAGAAGAGCTCATGAAGTATCTTGACGGGTATGACGGGGCTTATTGTGTGGAATCGTTCCATCCCGCGGCCGTACACTGGTTCAGGAAGCACAGGCCGGATATCCTCCGCGGCCAGATCTCTACGGTGTACAGCAAGGCGACAAAGCAGCCGTGGATCGTGAAGTTCGTCGCGACGAACCTGATGTGCAACTTCTACGCCAGGCCTGACTTCATTTCGTATAATTTCAAATACAAGGACCAGTTCTCTTACAGGCTTCTGCGGAAGCTTTACAGGGTGGAGAACGCGGCCTGGACCATACAGAGCAAAGAGGATTTGAGAAAGGCCGGGGGAACGTTCGGCATTTTCATATTTGACAGTTTCGATCCCAGGAAGCTGTGATATAATAGTGATATAAAGGATAATTATGCGCTGGTCTTCAGCGCTTTTTGCAGAGGGGACAGATATATGAGAAGCGATGGCAAGTATTACAAAAAGCAGAGCAGCGGGATAAGCCTGTTCGCCAAGATACTTCTGGTGGTCGCGATCTGTGTCTTCCTGCTCCTCGGGGGATTCATAATGTGGGTCCTCTACGGAGAGGAGGGCGACGGAAAGGCGGATACGTCGCAGGAAGCGGCGCCTGCTGAGACCAAGAAGGTCGAGAGCGTTACGGTTGACGTCTCGGAGGACTGGAGCGTGCCGAATTCAGCGTTCAAGGGGAGCAACGGGTACGGCAGCTTCGTATCCGGGAACGTAAAGAACAATACGGACATAGAGAAGATAATCTCCGAGATGGGGATCGACGAGAACACCAAAGACCCCGCCGAGAAGAACAGGATAGAGGCGCTTAAGCAGTTCATCGACGGCCTGTACTATGAGCCGGACAAAAAGGACAGCCTGTCTAACGGGGACAAGATAACCATATATATCAGAAGCACCGAGGACCCGGAGGAGATAGAGGATACGGCCAAGATCATCATAAACGGCCTCGGAGAGCATAAGAAGGTAACGGTCGCGGGCCTTACCGAGAAGTTCACATACGGTGAGCTCGCCGGGAGGAAAGATCTTCTGGACGCTCTGGTAAGCGAGGGCAAAAAGAAGGTCAGAGAGTCGACAGACGGGAACAAGCCGAAGATCTTTGCCGACGAGGACAAATACGACACAGAACTCACGCTTTACGGCATGTATTTCGCGCAGCCGCAGGACAAATCGTGCGACGATCATATGGTCCTGATCTACAGGATCAAGTCGACATATCCGGACGACAATTACATCTACTGGAACAAAGAGGGAGACCTCGTGTTCACATATGAAATGGTGCACTTCGAGAATATCAACAAGGACACCACTGTGAAAGACATCAAAAAGAGAACGAAGTACGATTCGTTCAGGTATCAGGACAAGGCGTCGGAGGTGTTCCAGTGGTATAAGGACAATCTGGATTCCGATACGACCTATTATCTGCAGACGATGTCATATCAGGGCTGACGGGAGGAAAGCATGAAAGAATATAAGCCGGTGAAAGAGGGCAAGGTCAGAGAGATCTACGATACCGAAGACGGCCTCATCATGGTCGCGACGGACAGGATATCCGCGTTCGACAGGATCCTGAAGAATGAGGTGACAGGCAAAGGCAAAGTGCTCACGCAGATGTCAAAGTTCTGGTTCGAGTACACAGGGCATATAGTGGATAACCACATGAAGTCGACAGACGTTGCCGATATGCCTGAGTTCTTCAGGAACGAGAGATTCGCCGGAAGGAGCATGCTCTGCAGAAAGCTGAACATGCTTCCGATAGAGTGTATCGTAAGAGGATACATCACAGGAAGCGGATGGGAGAGCTATAAGAAGACAGGGAAAGTATGCGGCATCACTCTTCCGGAAGGGCTGAAGGAGTCACAGAAGCTTCCTGAGCCTATATATACTCCGAGTACCAAGGCGGACCTCGGAGACCATGACGAGAACATATCATATGAGCAGAGCTTCGACGTGATCGAGAAGGATTTCCCTGAGAGAGGAAGGATGTACGGGTCCATGGTCAGGGATTTCTCACTCGGGCTGTATAAGAAGTGCGCTGCATACGCTCTTGAGAGAGGCATAATAATCGCCGACACCAAATTTGAGTTCGGGATCGACGAGAACGGGAACGTGATACTGGCTGACGAGATGCTTACCCCGGACAGCTCAAGGTTCTGGCCTCTTGAAGGATACGAGGAAGGACGTCCGCAGCCTTCATACGACAAACAATTCGTCAGGGACTATCTGAAAGCCAATCCGGACAGTGACTATGATCTTCCGGAAGATGTTATTGAGAGAACGATCGAGAAGTACAGGGAGGCATACCGTTTACTGACAGGCAGTGAGCTCGACGCATAGCCTATCTGTATCTGCCAGGAGTTTTAAATGACATTTGAACACTATGTGAGAAGCGGAACCAAGATGCTCAGGTGCGGCTATACCACAGGCACGTGTGCGGCGCTTGCGGCTCTTGGCGCGGCAAAATACGCGGCTTACGGAGAAGTGCCCGGGACTGTATCGGTCATGACGGGTAAAGGGCTTCTCGTTGAAACAGAAATAGAAGAAAGCGGCAGCGAGGGCGGCCGCTTTTGGTGCGCGGTGAAAAAGGATGCAGGCGACGATATCGACGCTACTAACGGCATCCTTATTTTTGCGTCCGTTAAGCTGGAGGATGAAGAGGGCGTGCGCATAGACGGCGGAGAAGGCGTGGGGAGAGTCACGAAGCCGGGACTCGACCAGCCTGTAGGGAACGCCGCTATAAACAGCGTCCCGAGAAGGATGATAACTGAAGCGGTGCAGTCGGTCCTCGACGAAGCGGGGCTTGAAGGCGGCGCTGACGTCGTCATCTCAATACCCGAGGGGGCGGATATAGCGTCAAAGACGTTCAACCCTGTACTCGGCGTGGAAGGCGGGATATCGGTCATCGGGACCAACGGGATAGTCGAGCCGATGAGCGAGCAGGCCCTTATCGATACGATAGAAGTCGAGATGAGGCAGAAGAGAGAGTACACGGACGAGCTCATCATAACGCCGGGTAATTACGGAGAGACGTACCTTAAGGGCTCTGACCTGAACGGCGTTGAAGTACCTGTTGTGAAGTTCTCGAACTTCCTGGGGGATACTCTCGACATGGCTGCGAACATGGGGTTCAGGAAGGTCCTTCTGGTCGCGCACATAGGCAAGATGGTGAAGGTCGCCGGAGCGATAATGAACACTCACTCGAGGTGGGCGGACGCCAGATGCGAGATCTTCTGCGCGCACGCCGCGATATGCGGGGCCGGGGAAGAAATATGCAGAGAGATCATGGACTCAGCCACTACGGACGCCGCGATAGAGATACTGGATAAGGTGGAGCTCAGGGAAAGAGTCATCTCAAGTATACTAAGCAAGGTCCAGGAGAAGCTGGAGCACAGAGTCTCCGGAGCGTATGAAATAGGAGCCGTGACGTTCTCGAACGTGTACGGGTACCTCGGGAAGACTCCTGAGGCTGACAGGATCATAAAGTCCTGGAAATAAAACAGTGAAAGCAGGCCCGGGAAAAGGCCTTGTATATAGCATCTGAAAGTATTTGGAGGTAAGAATATGGTACATTTCGTGGGAGCCGGCCCGGGAGCGCCGGATCTGATCACGCTGAGAGGCAAGGAGCTTCTTGAGAAGACTGACTGCATAATATATGCCGGAAGCCTTGTCAACCCTGCGCTCCTTGATTACGCAAAAGAGGGCTGCAAGGTCTACAACAGCGCTGAGATGACGCTGGAGCAGGTCATTGAAGCCATGAAGGAATTCGACGGCGAGGGCAAGGACATAGTGCGCCTGCACACAGGCGACATGAGCCTTTACGGAGCCATCAGAGAACAGATGGACACGCTGGACGAGCTCGGTATAAAGTACGACGATACTCCGGGAGTGTCCAGCTTCTCAGGCGCTGCGGCGGCGCTCTGCGCGGAATATACGCTTCCGGACGTGAGCCAGAGCGTGATCATAACGCGTGAGGCCGGAAGGACGCCTGTACCTGAAAGAGAGAGCGTCACGAGCTTCTCGAAGCACGGCGCCACAATGGTGCTTTTCCTTTCGTCCACGCTTCTTGAGGATCTGCAGAAGGACCTCCTCGCCGGCGGAGTATATACGGAAGACACGCCTGCCGCGATCGTCTACAAAGCGACATGGCCTGACCAGAAAGTCTGCCGCTGCACTGTGGGCACCATCGCGGAAACCGCAAAGAAAGAGGACATCCATAAGATGGCCCTCATACTCGTGGGCGGATTCCTCGGGGACAAGTACGACAGAAGCAAGCTGTACGACCCGGGATTCACTACTGAGTTCAGAAAGGCGACTGAATAATGAAAACATACTGCCTGTCATTTACTGATAAAGGCCGGGAGCTTGCCGGAAGGCTCGAGGATGAGTTCGGCGCGTACGCCGACAGATGCAATGAGCCGCTCGGCCTGCGCGAATGGACGGAGAAGGCGTTCAGGGAGGCGGATACGGTCGTGTTCGTCGGAGCCTGCGGGATCGCCGTGAGAGCGATAGCGCCGTATATCGTGAGCAAAGTGACCGACCCCGCGGTAATTGTCATAGATGAGTGCGGGAAATTCGTGATCTCGCTCCTTTCGGGGCATCTCGGCGGAGCCAACGACATGGCGAGGCGTATCGCGTCGTTCCTCGGATCTGTTCCTGTCATCACGACGGCTACTGACAGAAACGATGTCTTCGCAGTGGACGAATGGTCAAAGAGGCAGAACGCCTGCGTACTGGATCCGCATAAGATCAAGAACGTCTCGTCGAAGATCCTGGACGGGAAGGACATCAGGGTCAGGACTTCCTTTGAGATCGGAGGAGAGATCCCGGAGCACCTCGTGCTTTCAGACGAGGACCCTGACATAGAACTTTCCGTCATAGAGACTGTGAAAGAGCCTCTCCACATAGTGCCGGTCATCGTGCGCCTTGGCATAGGATGCAGGAAGGGCACGCCTGAGCTTGCTGTCGAGACGGCGTTCGCGGCTTTCAAGAGGGAGACGGGACTCATTGAGAAGTCCATAGCAGGGTGCGCCAGCATTGACATCAAAGCCGGCGAGCCGGGCCTCAGAGAGTTCTGCGAGTTCCATGGGTGGAGATTCGACACATACTCCGCGGAGGAGCTTGAACAGGCAGAAGGAGATTTTGATTCTTCGGAATTCGTTAAAAAGACGACCGGAGTGGATAACGTGTGCGAGAGAGCCGCGGTCGTTTCCTCGGGAGGAACGCTGCTTCTGAAGAAGTACGCTCATGATGGAGTGACTTTCGCGGCTGCTGTAATGCCGTACCATCCGGACTGGAGGTGGAAAGATGAATAAGCTGTACGCCGTAGGCCTTGGGCCGGGAGGAGAGGAATTCTTCACGGGACAGGCCAGGGCTGCGATAGAAAAGAGCGACGTGGTCTGCGGCTACACCGTATATGCGGACCTCGTCAAGGCCGTGTATCCTGAGAAGGAATATTTCACGACGGCGATGAAGCAGGAGATAGACCGCTGCAGGAAGGCGCTCGAGATAGCGGAGAGCGGGAAGACTGTGGCCATGGTATGCAGCGGCGACTCCGGAGTATACGGGATGGCCGGGCTTCTGATCCAGCTGAAAGATGAATACAAAGACGTCGACGTCGAGGTGGTATGCGGCGTGACAGCCGCGCTTTCGGGATCGGCGGTACTCGGAGCCCCACTCGGGCACGACTTCTGCGTGATATCCCTTTCAGACCTTCTCACTCCGTGGGAAGTTATCGAGAAGAGGCTGGACTGCGCGGGACAGGCTGATTTCCTGATCGCGCTGTATAATCCGAGATCACACAAGAGAGTGGAACACCTCAACAAGGCGTGCGACATCCTCATGAAATACAAATCGCCTGACACCGTATGCGGATACGTGAAGAACATAGGCCGCGAGGGACAGGAGAAGCATATCGTGCTTCTTAAAGATCTCGCTGAAGAGCCGATCGACATGTTCACCACAGTGTTCATCGGCAATAAGGAAACCAGGATCTACGGGGACGACATAGTCACCCCGAGAGGGTATGAGAAGAAAGAGCTGTAATGAACATACTTGTTTTCAGCGGTACCGGCGAAGGCCGGGACCTTTCAAAAGAGCTCGCCAGGCGAGGCCATAAGGTGACTGTCTGCGTTCTTACCGAGTATGGTAAGGAAGAGCAGGGAGAGTATGACGGAGTGACCGTGCTCGCGGGCAAAAAGCCTCCTGAGGAGATAGTGGAGCTGCTCAATGGCATGGACGTCTGTATAGACGCCACGCATCCGTTTGCGACGCACATAAGGGAGAGCATCAGGACTTCCTGCGAGGAGACCGGAGTGAGGCGCCTTAGGCTCATAAGAGAAGAAAGCGATCTTGACGGATTTGATAACGTGGTCATCGTGGACAGTCCTGAGCAGGCTGTTGAATGGCTCAGTGATAAAGAGGGAAGGATAATGCTCACGACAGGAGCGAAGGACCTCCCGGTCTACGCGGAGCTCGGGCCTGAGAGGCTGTTCCCGAGGGTGCTTCCTTTCGAATCAAGCCTTGAGGCATGCGATAAGGCGGGTATCCCTAAGAAGAACGTCGCCGCTATGCAGGGGCCGTTCATAAGAGAGCTGAATACGGCGCTCATGAAGCAGTTCGGCATATCGTATATGGTCACGAAGGACAGCGGCAAAGAAGGGGGATTCGAGGAGAAGCTCTCTGCTGCTGAAGACGCGGGGGCTGTCCTGGTCGTGATAAAGAGGCCGGATGACGAAGGCCTTTCCGCAGAAGAGATATTGTCTGTTATTGGTGAAGAGAAATGATAAACATAATCGGAATGGGCCCCGGAAGCTACGGGGCAATGACAAGAGACGCATATGACGCGCTTGCATCAGCCGGACTGATAATAGGAGCGAAGCGGCTCCTTGAGAGCGTCCCTGGGGAATTCACAGGGAAGCGGGTCGCCGCGGTGATGCCGGAAGATATCCTTAAGGCGATACAGGATGAGGATACGGACGACGCGGCGGTCGCGATGAGCGGCGATACAGGCTTCTATTCGGGTACCAGAGGACTGGTGCCGGTGCTTGAGAAAGCCGGCCTGGAATACAGGGTGATCCCTGGGATCTCGAGTGTGCAGGTCATGTCGGCAAGGATAGCCGATCCGTGGCAGGACTGGAACCTTTACTCAGCTCATGGAAAATCATGTGACGCTGTGGCGGCCGTCATGGAGAGCGCGGCGCTCGGAAAGAAGACGTTCTTCCTCACGGGAGGAGACCTCGGCCCTTCTGATCTCGCTGAGCAGCTCTGCGACGCTGGACTCGGGAGCCTCAGGATGTGGATCGGCGAAGATCTGTCATATGACGATGAGAAGATCACAGAGACCACGGCGGAAGAAGCGGCGAAAGCTGACTTTGATGTTCTCGCTGTTGCGCTCGCGGACAGGCTCCCGGAGCCGGAGATGGCAGTTCCTGTCCCAGGCATCGCGGACAGCCGCTTTGTCAGAGGGGACGTCCCGATGACCAAGCAGGACGTGAGGGCTGCAATAGCCGGAAGGCTTGCGGTAAGGCCGGGCGAGACAGTATGGGACGTAGGCGCCGGCACAGGCAGCGTAACCGTGGAGCTCGCCCTGATGGCAAAGGGAGGAAAGACGTTTGCCGTCGAGACGAATCCGGAAGGCTGCGGGCTGATAGAGACAAACAGGAAGAGATTCGGAGCGTGGAATATCAGGGTCGTGGAAGGCATGGCGCCTGACGCTCTGGCAGACCTTCCTGCTCCTGACGCGGTGTTCCTCGGAGGGACCAAGGGCAACATGGGCCCTATCCTCGACATAATAAAAGAAAAGAATCCGGACGCTAGAGTCCTTATCTCCGCTATAGCCGTGGAGACGCTGGGTGAAGCGGTCACGGAGCTCAAAGAGCGCGGCTGGGACGTAGGCGTCGCGCAGATACAGTCAAGCTATGGCAAAAAAGTCGCCAGACTCAATATAATGATGGCGAACAACCCTATTTTCCTGATTACCGGAGGCTGCGATGCTTAAGCTCATGTTCGCCGCCGCCGCGTCAGACAGCGGCAAGACTTCTGTAACATGCGGGATGCTGGCTCTCCTTTCCGAGATGGGGCTCGATCCCTGCGCTTTCAAATGCGGACCCGACTACATCGACCCGATGTTCCACAGGTCTGTCCTTGGCGTGGAGAGTCATAACATAGACCTGTTCATGTGCGGGAAGCTGCGCGCCGGGGAAATGTTCAGGAGATACGCTGCCGGGCACGGAGCCTGCGTCGTGGAAGGCGTGATGGGATATTACGACGGGCTTTCCGGGACGAACTTGAGGGCGAGCGCGTGCGACGTCGCTGAGACCCTCGATATTCCAGTGGTCCTTGTCATGAGGCCGAAGGGGACCGCGCTTACGCTTGCGGCGGTCATCAAAGGCATGGCGGAGTTCAGGAAGCCGACACATATCAAAGGCGTCATACTGAACGACTGCTCAAAGATGATGTATACGCAGTTTGCCCCGGTATATGAGAAGCAGACGGGGATACCTGTGCTGGGATACATCCCTCACGTCGAGGGGGCGGAATTCAAGAGCCGCCACCTGGGGCTTTATACTGCGGGTGAGATAAAAGACCTCACAGACCGCATCGGGAAGATAAGGGACGCTATAAAGGAAGGCGTCGACATAGACAGGCTGATGAAGATATGCGGCTCGGAAGATATCGCTCCAATGACTCCTGAGAAGAAAGCCGGAGGGCCGGTCATAGCGGTCGCGAAAGACGAGGCCTTCAATTTCATATACGAGGAGTCTCTCGACACATTGAGAGACCTCGGGGCGGAGATACGGTTCTTCAGCCCGCTGCACGACGGGAAGATACCGGAAGACGCGGCAGGGCTGTACATACCGGGAGGATACCCGGAGCTGTACGCGGAAGGGCTTGAGAAGAACGAAAGCATGAGAGAGAGCGTGCGCGATGCAGTCCGCTCGGGCATGCCGGTTATCGCCGAATGCGGCGGGTTCCTGTACCTCGGAACCTGGCTTTCCGACAGGGGAGGCGTCCGTCACCGGATGGCGGGAGTACTGCCGGGTGAAGCGGAAAACGGCGGAAAGCTTGTGAGATTCGGATACGCCGAGCTCTCGTCCTCTAAGGACAGCATGCTGATAAAGGCCGGGGAAAGGTTCCCTGTCCATGAGTTCCACTACTGGGATTCGACTGACAACGGACATGATCTCACGGCGTCCAGGACGCTTTCCGGGAGGAGCTGGGAATGCGGCTTCTGCTCGGATACGATGTATGCGGGATTCCCTCATCTGTATATGGCGGGAAGCCCTGTAACGGCAGAGCGCTTTATAGAAGCGTGCAGAAGATACCGGAGTAATGATAATGCTTGAGGCGGCGATATACACACAGCTCGCCATAGTGTGCGGGTTCATACTTGACCTTCTCATCGGAGACCCGGAGAAGCTCATGAAAGTCCACCCTGTGGTGATCATGGGAAGGTGCATAGGCTTTCTCGAGAAGCGCCTGCGCCAGGCTTTCCCGAAGACGGAAAAGGGAGAGCTGACCGCGGGGACTGTGATGGCGTGGATGATGCTTCTCGGCACTCTTTCTGTTACTCTGCTGGTGTCATATCTGGCTTTCAGGATCCATATCGTACTGTATTTCCTCGTCCAGACGATCATGTGCTGGCAGGCGGTGGCGGTAAGGGACCTGAAAAAAGAAAGCATGGACGTATATAAATATCTCGAGCCTGAGCCTGACATAGAAAAGGCGAGGAAGCAGGTCTCGAGGATAGTCGGAAGAGATACCGCATCTCTTGACGTCACGGGAGTTACCAAGGCCGTTATAGAGACGATAGCGGAGAACTTCTCCGACGGAGTAGTATGCCCGCTGGTCTACATGATGATAGGCGGAGGTCCTCTCGCGCTGACATACAAAGCGGTGAACACCATGGATTCCATGGTCGGATACAAGAACGACAGGTATCTGTATTTCGGGAGGACCGCGGCTCATATGGACGACGCGGCGGGGTTCATCCCGTCGAGGATAGCGGCGCTGTTCTGGGTGGCTTCCGCGTTCCTGAACGGCTGTGACTGGGGAAACTCGTTCAGGATATGGAGAAGAGACAACAGAAAGAGCACGAGCCCTAACTCGGGCCAGACGGAAGCGGCATGCGCGGGTTCTCTCGGAGTGGAGCTCCTCGGGCCGGCGTACTATTTCGGCGAGCTGTATGACAAGCCTTCCATGGGAGACGCGAAAAGGCCTGTCGTCCCGGGAGATATAATAAAGACGATAAAGATGATGTACACAGCGAGCATGCTCTGCTGCGGCGTGGGCCTTCTCATAAGGCTCATCGTAATGCTGCCGGGCATATTCGCGTGACCGCTGAGGCGTGAGAGATCTGCGCTTCAGCCAAGGAGATCATAATGACAGTAAAACTTACGCACGGGGGAGACTCCGCGGGATTCAGAAGAGAGTTCGGATATGATCCTCTGGACTTCTCGGCAAACGTGAGCCCGCTCGGAGTACCTGAAAGCGTCGTAAAAGCTATAACGGACGCGGCGGCAGAGGCGGATAAGTATCCGGACCCTCTTTGCCGCGATCTCTGTGACGCCATAGCGGAGTATGAGGGAGTCGATCCCTCATATGTCATCTGCGGAAACGGCGCCGCGGACATCATATTCAGGTTCGCCGGGGCGATGAAGGACCGGAAGGTTCTCGTTACGGCGCCTACGTTCTCGGAGTACGAGACGGCCCTCAGGGCTAACGGCTGCGAGGTAAGGAGGCATCTCCTGAAAGAGGAGAACGGGTTCCGCGTGGACGACGGATTCCTGGACGACATAACGGAAGACACCGACATAGTGTTCCTCTGCGAGCCGAACAATCCTACGGGAGTCACGAGCGGAAGGGACTTCCTGATGAAAGCCCTGAAGACATGTGAGGAGCGCGGCGCGTTCCTCGTGATAGACGAATGCTTCAACGAGTTCATAGACGATCCGCAGAGCGCCACGATGAAGGCGGCTCTGTCAGGAACGAAGAACCTTCTGATCCTGAAGGCGTTCACCAAGGTGTTCGCGATGGCAGGCGTAAGGCTCGGATACGGGCTTTGCTCGAATATGGACGTCGTGGAAAGGATAAGGAATACAGGCCAGCCATGGTCTGTCTCGGGACTCGCCCAGGCCGCCGGGGTGGCGGCTTTGTCAGAGCCGGGATACGTGACGAGACTCTCGGAGATGGTAAAGGAAGAAAGGCCGTTCCTGAAGGAAGGCCTGGAGAAGCTGGGTCTGAGGGTCATGCCTGGAGAAGCGAACTACCTTCTCTTCAGAGGCCCCAAGGACCTTGAGGACAGGATGAGAAACAGGGGCATCCTGATCAGGAACTGTTCCAATTATCCGGGACTCGGGGAAGGCTGGTTCAGAACGTCCGTGAGGACCAGAGAAGATAATGAGAAGCTGCTTGGCATACTGAAGGAGGAGCTGGATGGAAAAGCGTAAGCACGTAAGATGCATAATGGTTCAGGGCACCATGTCGGACGCCGGGAAAAGCATACTGGTCACCGCCCTCTGCAGGATCTTCAAACAGGACGGGTACAGAGTGATGCCTTTCAAGAGCCAGAACATGGCCCTGATCAGCTACATAACAAAAGACGGGCTGGAGATGGGAAGAGCGCAGGTGGCCCAGGCGGAAGCCGCGGGGCAGGAGCCTGACGCGAGGATGAATCCGGTGCTTCTGAAGCCGTCTTCGGATAACGGCAGCCAGCTCATCGTAGTCGGCGAGGTAAGCGGGAACGTCACCGCGCAGGATTACTACACGCATAAGGACGAGCTCGTCCCGAAGATCCTCGACGCATACTACAGCCTCGCGGACGAAGCCGACATCATGGTGATAGAAGGCGCGGGGAGCCCGGCTGAGATAAACCTGAAGGACGTGGACATAGTCAACATGGGGTTCGCTAAGATGGTCGACGCGCCGGTGATACTCGCGGGTGACATCGACAGAGGCGGCGTATTCGCGCAGCTCTACGGAACGATCGGCCTCATGGACGAAGAGGAGAGAGCCCACATAGAGGCCATGGTCATAAACAAGTTCAGGGGCGATGTCGACATCCTGATGCCGGGCGTCAGAAAGATCGAGGAGATGACGGGCATACCGGTACTCGGAGTCGTGCCTTTCCTCGACGTGGACATAGACGACGAAGACTCTCTTTCCGCGAGGCTGACAAAGGGAAGAGAAGAGGAAAAGCCGGTAGATATAGCCGTGGTAAGGCTTCCGAGGCTTTGCAACTTCACCGACTTCTCGCCACTCGAGGCGCATCCTGCGCTCGGCGTGCGATATGTGAGGAAGGCGCAGGATCTGGGCGATCCGGACATGGTCATTATCCCGGGAACGAAGAGCACGATAGACGATCTCGTATGGATGAGAGAAACGGGTATGGAGGCGAAAGTGCTCCAGCTTGCAAACAGAGGGACGCCTGTACTCGGGGTCTGCGGAGGATATCAGATGCTCGGGGAGCATCTCGTCAATCCTGAGCACCTCGAGGGGCCGAGAGATGAGATACGCGGTATGGGTCTTCTTCCGACCGAGACGGTGTTCAAAGCGAAGAAGCGCAGGACGAGGTTCCTCGCGGAAGTCAAGGCGCCGGTGTTCAAAGGCGCGAAGCTCGACGGATACGAGATCCATATGGGTGTAACGAAGGTCATGGGAGATCCGTTCCTCCAGCTGGAGAGCGGCGAGTTCGACGGCTGTGTGAGAGGAAATGTATTCGGGACATATCTGCACGGCCTGTTCGACACGGGAGACCTGACCGAGAGGCTCGCGGACTTCCTGCTTGAGAGAAAAGGAGTGGATGCTTCCGGATTCAGGCCTGAGAGCCATAAAGACTACAAGGAAGAGCAGTACGACAAGCTGGCTGACGGAGTCAGGAAAGTACTCGACATAGAAAAGATCTACGAGATCATGGATAAATATGACAGGAAATACAGCGATTGATATACAGGAGAAGCAAGATGGAATTTGAACACGTATTACCTGCTGATATTGAGAAGAACAGCATGAGGATAATCGGCGAAGAGCTCGCTGAGCGCGGGATCGAGGTGCCGGAAGAGAATATCGCGGTAGTGAAGAGGGCTATACACACGACTGCGGATTTTGACTACGCGGAGAACCTGAGGTTCACTGAGGATGCCGTCGCGAAGGCTGTCAAAGCGTTCGCGGAAGGCGGTAAGACGATAATCACCGATACGAACATGGCGCTCGCAGGGATCAGCAAGCCGTCGCTCAAGAAGTTCGGCGACGCCGCTGAGTGCTACATGGCGGATCCTGAGATCATGAAGATATCCAAGGAGAACGGAACGACGAGAGCGGTAGCTTCTATGGAGCGCGGCATTGAGAAATATCCGGACGCGGTATTCGCGATCGGGAACGCACCGACGGCTTTGATCAGGGTCGCCGAGATGATAGAGGACGGAGCGCGGCCGACGCTCGTTATCGGCGTGCCCGTGGGCTTTGTCAATGTAGTGGAGAGTAAAGAGTACGCCTTGGAAGTATGTGAAAAGTACGGAGTGCCGGGCATTTTCGCTATGGGCAGGAAAGGCGGAAGCAACGTCGCGGCGACGATCTGCAACGCGCTGCTCTACACTGCCGCGGGAACAGTCGATCCGGACAAGCGCTGGTAGGTACCTGGTTGCCACGGGCGGATACGTATGATATAATGCAATAAACATATCAAAATAATAGGTATTTGATACATGGAGGAAATGTGTTATGTCAAAGATATACACTTCAGCAGACCAGCTCATCGGCAGTACTCCGCTCATGGAGCTGACAAATATCGAGAAGAAATTCGGACTGGGCGCAAAGCTCATCGCCAAGATGGAGATGTTCAATCCGGGCGGATCAATCAAGGACAGGATCGCGAAGGCGATGCTTGACGATGCTGAAGAGCGCGGAGTGCTTAAACCTGATTCAGTGATAATCGAGCCGACGTCAGGGAATACCGGCATAGGTCTTGCGTCGGTAGCAACGGCGAGAGGGTACAGAGTCATCATAGTAATGCCTGAGACCATGAGCGTCGAGAGGCGCGTCACCATGAAAGCCTACGGCGCCGAGCTGGTGCTTACGGATGGAACGAAAGGCATGTCAGGCGCCATCGAGAAGGCTAAAGAGCTGGCCGAAGAAACGCCCGGAGCGTTCATTCCGGGACAGTTCGTGAACCCTGCGAACCCGGAGGCGCATTATGAAACGACGGGTCCGGAGATCTGGGAAGACACTGACGGCTCGGTAGACATTTTCGTAGCGGGCGTAGGAACAGGCGGCACCGTGACAGGCACCGGCAGATATCTCAAAGAGAAGGATCCGTCGGTAAAAGTCGTCGCTGTCGAGCCTTACGACTCTCCTGTACTGTCGGGAGGCCAGGCGGGAGCACATAAGATCCAGGGTATAGGAGCGGGCTTCGTTCCGGAGACTCTTGATACTGAAGTATATGATGAAGTCATAAAAGTAAAGAATGAAGACGCGTTCAGCATGGGCGCTGAGATGGGCAGGACCGAAGGAGTCCTCGTGGGGATCTCGGCCGGGGCAGCCGTATGGGCGGCCGCAGAGCTTGCCAGGCGTTCTGAGAACGCAGGGAAGAATATAGTTGTGATCATACCGGATACCGGCGACAGATATTTATCTACACCGATGTTCGAATAGGGTGTATACTGTCTCCAGAGACACTGTGGAGGCTGAAGTGAAAGCATTGATAGCGATGAGCGGCGGCGTTGACAGCAGCGTGGCCGCTTTTCTTACAAAAGAAAAGGGATTTGACGTATGCGGCGTTACGCTCAGGATGTTCGGGAATGAACTCATCGGAGCGGCAGGTGAATCGACATGCTGCAGCACTTCAGATGTGGAGGACGCGGAGAGCGTATGCAGGAAGCTGGGCATACCTTTCCATGTGTTCAATTTCTCCGGTACGTTCAAAAAAGAAGTCGTACAGAGATTCGTGGATGCGTATGAAGAGGGAAGGACCCCTAATCCGTGCATCGACTGCAACAGGTATGTGAAGTTCGGGCACCTCTTCCAGCGTATGGAGGAGCTCGGATACGATTATATCGTGACCGGCCATTACGCCAGGATCGAACAGGATCCGGAGACCGGGCGGTTTCTGCTGAAGAAGGCGCTCGACCCCAAAAAGGATCAGAGCTACGTTCTGTATTCACTGACGCAGGAACAGCTTTCACACGTTATGTTTCCGCTCGGCGGAATGGATAAGGCAGAGACCAGGAAGATCGCGGAAGAGCAGGGGTTCCTGAACGCGAAGAAGCATGACAGCCAGGATATCTGCTTCGTGCCGGACGGAGATTACGCCGGCTTCATCGGGAGATACACCGGGAAGGATTACCCGTGCGGGGATTTCGTGGATGAAGAAGGGCATGTGCTTGGAGAACATAAGGGAATAATAAAGTATACGGTCGGGCAGCGCAAAGGGCTCGGGCTCGCGCTCCCTGCGCCGCTTTATGTCTGCAGGAAGGACATTGAGAAAAATCAGGTGATCCTCGCGCCGAATGAGAAGCTGTTCTCATCTGCCGCGGAAGTATGCGGCTTCAACTGGATCGAGTTTGAGGAGCCTTGTGAGCCGTTCCATGCGGCAGTCAAGGTAAGGTACAGTCAGAAAGAAGCGCCTGCGACGGTCGTTCCTCTCGGAAGCGGCAGGGTCAGGCTGGAATTTGACGAGCCTGTCCGGGCGGTGACGTCAGGTCAGGCAGCGGTGGTCTACGACGGAGATAAAGTCGTCGGCGGCGGAATGATAATATAGGAACAGAAGCTGGATCAGAAGAAGTAGCAGTCTATCATCTGGTTCAGCTTTTCCATATCCAGGCCTCCGTCCGGCTCTTCTGCAGTCAGCATCAGATCGCGCCCCGGATATATGCCTGCGCTCATGTATGCGCTGAGCTTCCAGGAAGCCGATGCCCTATAGTCGTCTTTATCAAGCATTCCGAGATGTTCATGATAGATCACTCTCGTGGTGCCCGGGACCGGTACCGTAAAATCCGGATGCAGGATGATCCCGTCCGGGAGTATGAGCCTTTTTTCATATATGAAAGGCAGTCCGCGCATAGTGTAATTATCCGCGATAGCGACTTCCACTCTCGTCCTCACAAGCGCCCCGGAAGCGGTCTTGTGTATCCTCCCGTTATTGCGGAAATCATCCGCGCCGTACATCCCGGTCCATCTGGCATATTCCGGAAATCCGGTATGCGTGAATATCCCATCGGTAACCTCTCTGTATGCCTTGGGGAAGCCGGGTATCAGATCGTTCGGGTCGTAAGGCTGGAAATGCTTTATGAAATGACTGAGCAGCCTGAGGTTGGCTTCAATATTTCTTTTCATCTTTTCAATGCAGTATCTTGCCGTAAGCTCGCTGACGAGCTTCCTTGCGTTGCAGGCGCTGCCTTTCGCGTCTATTCTTCCGAGCTCTGCCTTGCCATTTTTCGCATGGGCGGAAAAGTATAAGCTTTTATGTGCTTCGTGCACTTTCAGTTTGCCCTGCGGTATTTTCTTCAGCTCTTTGCTTAATGATCTATAAATGCTCTGTTCTCTTTCTAGCTCGCGCCTCAGCTGGTCTTTTATAGACATAATGATCCCTCCTATCATGATCGTACAGCGTTCTCTATACAGTTTACATTTTTTACCATATCGCATGTGTGTGCTTTTCGTGTAGTTTTAGTACCATAGACCTTAATGTTGCAAAAACAGAAGAAAATCGCATTTTTGCAACATATATGTGGCAAATAGCAGTAATTCGGTTGTTTTTACAACTAGAAGGTGATTTGCGGCATGTGTTCGGGGGATCTTAAGGCTCATTTGTTGCAAAAAAATGATTTTGAGATAGAAATGCAACACATATGTTGTAAAAACGCAAGTAAATCAAGAAAGTGCAACATTAAGGTCCGGGGCAGGCTGGAGCCGGGCAGGACAAATAAAAAACCGGCACGGAACATTCCATGCCGGCTTTCTTGCTTGTGTATTCTGAGTCTACAGGCTCATCATGTACTTCAGTGTTCTTACGAGCTGGCTTGTGTAGCCGTTCTCGTTTTTTCTGCTGACAGTACCGATGTTGTGCATCCGTTGCCCGATGGGACACACGTAGTAGTCCTCTTCCTCGTTGTAGTGGAGGTTCTCCTGTCGCGAGATGTCCTGCCGGAACGGACGATGCTGCTCCTTGTGGAAGAGCGGGTACTTGACAAAGGCCTCCACATCGTTGGCCTCCATGAACTCGTAGTTCTCCTCGCTGCCATAGCCCGAGTCCGCCACCGCCTGCTTCGGGAATGCGCCGTAGGCCTGCTTGTGGCGCGACAGG
>JAZUNH010000022.1:0-11087 GCA_045604065.1 Anaerovoracaceae bacterium | reverse complement strand
TCTGTCCATAAGTCTTGAACAGAGGATAGCTCTTTCGCTCGGTCTTCCCTCTCTCTTGATGAATCCGCCAGGAATCTTTCCGATGGCGTACATCTTTTCCTCAAAATCGCATGACAGCGGGAGGAAATCAGCGTCCGGCCTCGGCTCCTTGGAAGCGCAGACCGTGCAGTTCACTACGGAATCACCGTATCTGACCATTACCTGTCCGTTTGCCTGCTCGCAGACCTTGCCGATCTCGAGCTGCATCAGCCTTCCGCCTATAGCGGTCTTGAATGTTCTGTAATCTGTAAACCTTGGCATTTAATTCTGCTCCTTCCTAATTTACAACTACTTCCTGTAAATTAACCTTCTATACAATAAAATCGGCGGGGCCGTGATGGTGCCCGCCAGATCTTATCTCCTACTTTCTGAGTCCGAGTCTCTGAATAAGACTTCTGTATCTCTCGATGTCCTTCTCCTTCAGGTAGTTGAGGAGGTTTCTTCTCTTACCTACCATCTTCAGAAGACCTCTCCTTGAATGGAAGTCTTTCTTGTTGCTCTGCAGATGCTCGTTCAGCTCGTTGATGCGCGCTGTAAGAATGGCTACCTGGACCTCAGGGGATCCTGTGTCGCCTTCTTTTGTAGCATACTCGGTGATGATTGCTGTTTTCTTTTCCTTTGTGATCATTTTATTTCTCCTTTTCTTTCTGTACGCCCCATCTGAGTCCGGCGCCGGAGAGGCATCCGGACCAAGCCGGGGTAAATATTCCCGCCGTATATATAGATGTACTTATAACACGGCAATTAGTTATTATATACTGTTCAGCCCTGTAATGCAAGGATTTTCTTGCATCCATACGCTGCTACAGGCCCTGGCCGCGGAACCATTCCTTTGCGCCCTCGCAGTCCTTAACGATCTGAGCTGAAAGCGCGTCGAGATCCTCGAATTTCTCCTCGTCTCTCATCTTTTTCAGGAACTCTACCGTAATATGCTTACCGTAAAGTTCTTTGTCGAAATCGAACACATGAGTCTCGATGTTCTTCTCAAAAGCCCCAACCGTCGGCTTGACTCCAACGTTTGTGATACTCGGATACTTCACGCCCGCATACTCGAGATATGTGGTGTACACGCCGTTCGGAGGCGTCACCATCTGTTCGTCTATGTTCAGGTTGGACGTTGGGAACCCCAGCTTTTTCCCCAGCCTGTTGCCGACTACGACCTCTCCTCCGACTTCGTAATACCTTCCCATGTACCGCTCACAGCGGTCCACATACCCCTTCGAGATCAGAAGACGTATGAAAGACGAACTGACTACGTGCCCGTCCATTTCGAAAGGCGGCATCTCATATACGTCGAACCCGTACTTCTCGCCGTACAGCCCGAGCGTTTCCGAAGTGCCGGCCGCCATCGCCCCGAACTGATAGTTGAATCCGCAGAAGGCGTCTTTCACGTTCATCCTCTCTACCAGAAGCTCTTTTACAAAGTCTTCGGCATCCATGTTCATGAGGCTTTCATCAAACGGTACGTCGAACAGATAATCGACTCCGAGTGCTTCGATGAGCTCTGCCTTACGATCCCCGGTAAGGATGCTCTTTACCGCCTTTGCTCCCGGTATCACGTCTGACGGATGGTTGGAGAACGTGAATACGGCTGACTTTATCCCGTCGCACTCTGCCTGCTCCACCGTCTCGCGGATCAGCTCCTGATGCCCAAGATGGACACCGTCGAACGTCCCGAGCGCTACCGCGGTCTTATCCATATCTCTGATGTCTTCTATGCTTCGTATGATCTCCACAATATGTCTCCGCTAAATGAATATCTTCTCCGGGAAGAGATGGCCGTTCTCCTCGTTCATCAGGGCGAGCCCTATGAACTTCCCGCCGCTGCCTTCTGTTTCTCTGTACCATTCGACTCCGTCAGGGCGTCCCGGGATCTCCATATCTTCCGGGATGTCGCTGTATACGCGGTACATCCTTCTGTACTCATCCCTTACCGGGAAATAGAAGTCTTTCTCTTTATATTCCGGCTCCCCGGTGACTCTATACGCCGATCTTTCTATTTCAAGCCCGTTTATGAGCCTGAGCGCGTTGCCGGGCGTCATGATGACGCTCCCGAATATCCCGAGCACGCTGTCCGGAGGGATCAGATGCGCGAGCACGCTGTCTCTGTCCATCGCCTTGAGCTCCTGTATCGGTATTGCGGTGCTTATGTCGAATCCGCAGGTTCCCGTCCTCTCCAGCTCCGAAAGAGCCGCGTGGACGCCGAGCTTCTCGCCTGCCTCATGGCAGATCGAGCGGATGAAAGTACCCTTCGTGCATTCACATGAAAAGCGCACCCATGAATCATGCCCTGCCTTGAGCTCCATGTCCTCGACCTCAAGAGACGTGATATATACCTCACGCTCCGGGATCTCGACCTGCCTGCCCTTCCTGGCATATTCATAGAGGCGCTTCCCGTTCACCTTGACCGCTGAATAAAGTGGAGGAAGCTGCGTTATGCGGCCTCTGAATCCTGAAAGGACGTCTGTTATCATGTCCTCTGTGATCCTGTTCACCTCTTCATCAGACGCTTCCGCTTCTGTCTCTCCCCACACGTCGTACGTGTTCGTAGAGCGGCCAAGAAGCATCGTGCAGCGGTATCTCTTAAGGCCTGTATCCAGGTATTCCACTACCCTCGCGGATCTTCCGACGCATACCGGAAGCACTCCTGTCGCCATAGGATCCAGGGTCCCGGTGTGGCCTACACGCTTCACTCCGACTGCCCGTCTAACCCAGCCGACCACGTCGTGCGAAGTCATGTTCTTCTCTTTATATATGTTGATTATTCCGTCCGGTGTCATTATCTATCTGTCCGTAAGAGCCTCTTCGCAGATCTCCACAACCTTTGCGACCGCTTCCTCTATCGGCATCTCCAGCGTGCAGCCGGAAGCCTTCACGTGCCCGCCGCCGCCGAGCTTTGCCGCAACTTTCTGTACGTCCGCGTATGATTTGGATCTGAAGCTGACGTAGATCTTTTCCTTCTCGCGCTCCTTGAAAATGACTGCGATCTCGACTCCCCTGATCGCCCTTATCCTCTCGACCAGAGGCTCTGCGTCGCTCATCACGGCGCCTGTCTCCTCAAGCAGATCCTGCGTCACTCTGGATACCGCGATCCTGCCGCCTGCGTAGAACTCCACTCTCTCGCCTGCTTCGGCGAGGAGCTTCACCTTTTCAGGCGATTCGCTCTCGTATATCTCAGTACATACTTTTGAAACGTCGATGCCGCTGTCATACAGCATGCCCGCTATCTCATGTGTCTTCCTGGTGGTGTTTGAGTATGTGAACTTCCCGGTATCTGTAACGATCGCCGCGAACAGGGCTTCCGCCTCGCTCTTTGCCGGCACATGTCCCATTACCTGCATAAGCGTGAAGATGAGCTCTCCCACAGCCGCAGCTTCGGGATCCACGTAATTCAGCGTACATGACGGATCGTCGTTCTTATGGTGGTCGATGCATATGCAGACAGGCGCAGACCTGAAGATCTCCGCTCTTTTCGGGAACCTCTTGAGCTCGCTGCAGTCCACAGCCACAGCTATGTCAGGCGGCTCCATGCCCTCTTCCGGTATGACGAACATCCCGTTGTCCATGAACCTCAGATTTGCCGGAAGCTCCTCATCGACAAGTATCCCGCATTCCTTTCCCATGCCCCTCAGCATGCTGCAAAGGGCGGCGGTCGACCCCACGGCGTCTCCGTCCGGGTTCTCGTGCGGGAAGAGATATATGCGTCTTCCTTCCGTCAGTTTCTCTGCAATTTTCTCAAAGCTGTCGTTCATTATGACCTCTGTCTGATCTATAGCCCGAGATCCTTCAGCATCTCGTCTATATGACTTCCGTATTCCACCGATTTATCGACCCTGAATGATAGCTCAGGCGCGTGGCGCAGCCTCATCTTATCTGCTATCCGCTTCCTGATGTGGCCGGCGCAGCTCTCGAATCCCTCGATCACCTCGTCTTCAGCCGCGTGCCTCTCGTCGTCCGGTACCGACTTCGGAGTAAGGACGTCTATATACACGTGCGCATAACCGAGGTCTTCTGACACGTCGACTGCCGTGATGCTTATCATCCTGCCCTCGAGCCTTGGATCCTTTATGTCTCTCAGGAGCATGTCGCTTATGATCTTCATGATCTCCTCGCCGACACGCTCAGTCCTGTGTCCTTTGCTCATAGCTCTTCTCTTTCCACCTCGACCATGCGGAAGCACTCGATCTCGTCGCCTTCCTTGATGTCGTTGTATGATTCTATGCCGATGCCGCACTCATATCCCTGCGCGACCTCTTTGGCGTCGTCCTTGAACCTCTTGAGTGACGAGATCTTTCCCTCAAGGATGACTATGCCGTCTCTTACGAGCCTGATCTCGGCGTTCCTCATGACCTTTCCTTCTGTTACGTAAGCTCCGCCGACGACTCCTACGTTAGGTACCTTGAACGTATCTCTGATAACAGCCTTTCCGAGGATCTCCTCCTTGTAGTCAGGCTCAAGCATGCCCTTCATGGCGGCTTCCACATCGTTGATCACGTCGTAGATGACTCTGTAGAGCCTGATCTCGACTCCGTCTCTGTCAGCCGCGGTAGTTACCGCTGTGCTAGGACGGACGTTGAATCCGATGATGATGGATCCTGACGTCTGGGCCAGCATCACGTCGGATTCCGTGACTGTTCCTACTCCGCTGTGGATCACGTTCACCTTCACGCTGTCTGAATTAAGCTTCTCGAGTGATGAGATGAGTGCGCCTACGGAACCCTGAACGTCTCCCTTTATGATCACGTTCAGTTCCTTTACCTCGCCTTCCTGCATCGAGCTGAACATCTTGTCGAGCGTAGTGCTCGCGTTCTTCGAAAGGACTTCCTCACGGAGCTTCTGCGCTCTCGTTTCCGCTATGTCTCTCGCGATCTTATCGTCTTTGACCGCGTTGAACTCGTCTCCTGCCTGTGGGACGTCTGTAAGGCCGAGGATCTCAACCGCCGTCGCAGGGCCGGCCTTCTTGATCTTCTTGCCCTTGAAGTCTGTCATGACCCTGATGTGGCCTGAGCATGTGCCGGCGACGATGCTTTCGCCCGACTTAAGTGTTCCATTTGCAACGAGAAGCGTCGCAACAGGTCCTCTGGACTTATCCAGCCTCGCCTCGATAACGGTCCCCTTCGCCATCCTGTTCGGATTGGCCTTGAGCTCCAGGACGTCCGCCTGGAGAAGTATCATCTCGAGCAGGTCTGTAATGCCTTCGCCTGTCTTTGCCGACACAGGCACGCTGATGACTTCGCCGCCCCAGTCTTCTACCAGGACTCCCTGGTCCGCCAGATCCTTCTTTACCTTGTCAGGATTAGCGCCGGGCTTATCCATTTTGTTTATCGCCACGATGATAGGAACGCCTGCAGCCTTGGCGTGGCTTATGGACTCTATCGTCTGCGGCTTCACGCTGTCGTCCGCCGCGACCACGAGTACCGCGATATCGGTGATCAGCGCGCCTCTCGCACGCATGGCTGTGAACGCCTCATGTCCCGGAGTATCGAGGAAGACGATCTTCCTTCCGTTGATCCTGACTTCTGAAGCACCGATATGCTGCGTGATCCCGCCTGATTCTCTGGCGGTCACATTTGTGTTCCTGATCGCGTCGAGGAGCGATGTCTTACCGTGGTCTACATGTCCCATTACGGTGATCACAGGAGGCCTCTCAACAAGATCTTCTTCCTTGTCTTCAAAGTCTTCTATCTCTGCCTCGGCGGCGCTCTCTTCCTCAGCGGCTTCCGTAGCGTTTCCTACGACTACCTCGATCCCGAGCTCTCCGGCAAGTACCGCAAGAGTATCCTCGTCGATGTTCTGGTTGATGTTCGCCATGATCCCGAGCTTCATCAGGGCCATGATGACCTGTGATGTGGATATCTCGGTCTGCTCGCAGAATCCGGCTACAGTGATAGGAACGTTGATCTTGAATGTTCCTTCCGGAAGTATCACTTCCTCTTCCTCTTCTACGTGCTTTTCCTTGGTGTACTTCTTTCTTTCCTGACGCTCAAGCGACTTCTTCTCGAATTTGTCGAACTTGTCATATGAGCCGGTGTCATGCCTTCCGTGGCGCTTGTCCTGGACCTTCCTTCCGCGCTTGTTGTCTTTTCCGGCGTCGGACTGTGCTTCCTGCGCGCGGGTGCGCTGCGGCCTTCTGTTGCTCGGCTTCGGAGCGTTCTCCTGCTCGCCCTGTTCCGGCCTCTGTCCAGGCCTTCCCTTCGGCTTTCTTCCCACCGGCTTCTGGCCAGGCTTCCTCTCAGGCCTCTGCCCCGGCTTTCTTTCCGGCTTAGCCTGCTTATCCTCTTCAGACGCTTTCTTTATGATCTTTACCTTAGGCACCTTGATCTCGGCGTCGAGATTCTTCTTAGGTACTTCAGGCTCTTTCTTCGCCGCAGGCTTTGCCTTTTCCTGAGGCTTCTTCTCAGCTTCTTTCTTCGCCGGTGTCTCTTCAGGAGCCTTCTCCTGAGGCTTCTCAGCCTTCGCCTTCACGGACGCCGCATTCTCATCCGTCACAGGCTTGACGGCAGCCTTCTCAGGAGCTTTCTCCTCCTTCTCCGGCGCCTTTCCGGCCTCTTTCACCCTGGCAGGCTTTTCGGGAGTCTCTTTAGCCTTTGCCACAGGTTTCTCTTCCTTTTCCTCAGTCTTTGCCTTCTCGCGGCGCGCAAGAAAATCATCGTCGACGATAGGCTTCCCTACCGGTGCCTTTCTCTTGTTCTCAAAATAGCTCTCGTCAACAATAGGACGAAGCGAAGGTCCTTTCCCTCCTGGGATCTGCCCCGGAGCGACAGGCCTTAGCTGAGGCCCTCCTGACGGTCTTTTCTCAGACGCCACGAGTCTTCTCGCGTCCATATCTGAAAGGACGCTCATGTGATTCTTGACGTCGATCCCCAATTCCGCCGCTTTATCAAGCAGTTCTTTGCTCGCCACTCCCATTTCTTTCGCGAGCTCATAGACTTTTTTCGGCATTAGCTGTTCTCTCCTTCTGATCGAATGCGGTCGATCTCCTCACTTATCGTTTTAGCAAAATTGCTGTCTGTTACCGTAAATACCATTCCGTGTCCCGCTCCCGTTATCCCGGAGAGCTCGCCGCTCTCACCGAAGATCACGCACGGGACGCCGGCTGACGCCGCCTTTCCGGATATCTTGTCCTTAGTCCCTTCAGCGGCATCGTCAGCTATTATGACGAGCCTCGCCTTTCTCTTCCCGAGAAGGAACAGGGCTGTGTTATATCCGGACTGTATGTTCCGGGACCTCGCGGCGAACCCGAGGTACCCTTTCAGCCTGTCAGAAAGCATCTTCCATCACCTGGCTCAGCTCTTCATATACTCTGTCGAGCTCGGCGCTGTCGAAGTTCATCCTGAACCCTCTCTTTATCGCGCCGGCCTTCTTTGCTTTCTCGAGGCACTCCCTGTCTTTGCAGATGTACACTCCGCGGCCCTTGGCCCTTCCGGTGACGTCTACCGAGAGTTCCCCCTCATAGCAGGCTACCCGTATCATATCCTGTTTTGGCTTTGATTCCCTGCAGCCTATGCATGTCCTCATCGGCTCACGGAATCCTTTCTGCTGTTTCCTGTTCAAAAGCTATTCCTCTTCTGCTTCGTCCGGAGCCTCCTCGTCGTCATACTCAGGGAACTCATCATCATAGTCCTCTGAATAATAATCCGAGTGGCTCTTGATATCGATCTTCCATCTGCTGACCTTGGCTGCGAGGCTTACGTTCTGCCCGCGCTTTCCTATCGCGAGCGAGAGCTGCGCGTCCGGCACGATGACCGTCGCGGTCATGGCTTCCTCGTCCTCGATAATGACCTCTTCAACGTCCGCAGGGCTCAGCACGCTGCTGATCAGCTCAACAGGGTCCTCGCTCCAGAACACGATGTCGATCTTCTCGCCGTTAAGCTCGTCAACTATCGACTGTACTCTCGTTCCTCTCGTACCTACGCATGCGCCGACCGGATCCACGTCGGGATCTTCCGAATAAACGGCGATCTTAGTACGTGATCCCGGGTCTCTCGCGATACCCTTGATCTCTACGATGCCGTCTCTTATCTCAGGCACCTCTGACTCGAACAGGCATCTAACGAGCTCTGACCTGGTGCGCGATACCAGCACCTGAGGCCCCTTTGACTCGTCAAGCACCTTTACGATGTACACCTTGATCCTCTGCCTTACGCTGTAATGCTCGCCCGGGACCTGCTCCTTGAAAGGAAGCACGCCCTCTGCCTTGTCGAGGTTGATGTAGATCTTGTCATCGCTTTTTCTTGAGACGTATCCGGTAACGACCTCTCCGGCGCGGTCCTTGAACTCCGCCAGCACCTGGTTCCTTTCCTCTTCCCTGATGCGCTGCACTATGACCTGCTTCGCTGTCTGCGCCGCAACTCTTCCGAAGTCTGACGGCGTCACCTGGAATTCGATGTAGTCCCCGACCTCATATCTCGGGTCGATCGTCCACGCGTCCTCAAGCGATATCTGTGTGAGGTCGTCCTCGACTACCTCCACAACGTCTTTACGCATGAGCACCATGATGTTCCCTTCATCAGGATCTATGAGTACTCTGACGTTCGATGTCGTTCCGTAATTCTTTCTATACGCGGAAAGAAGCGCGTTCTCGATCGTTTCGATCAGCATCTCCTTGGAAATGTGCCTTTCTTCCTCAAGCTGTTCCAGCGCTGCAAGAAACTCTGCAGGCACGATCTCACCATTAGTTTCGTTCATGTCTTCCTCCTTAGAAAACCACTGCGAGACAGGTCTTCGCTACATCTTTTCTTTCGAATGACCTTTCGTTTCCGTCTTCGTCTTCAATAACTATGTTTCCGTCCTCGAGTCCCTTCAGGACGCCGCGGACCTCTTTCATTCCGTCTCTGCTCTTATACAGCTTAACGTCCACGAGCTCTCCCGTGAACCTGTCAAAATCCTTCTGTTCATAGAGCTCTCTGTCCATGCCCGGAGAGCTGACCGAAAGCATGTAGTTCTGCTCTATAGGATCGAGCTCGTCCAGCCTGTCGCTTAAGTATCCGCTTACGAGCTCACAGTCGTCGGTGCTCACATACCGCTCTGTCCCGTTCTTTTCGTTCTCCTCGCGGACAGATTCCGCTATGTCGATGAAAACGTTCAGGTACCAGTCTTTCCCCTCTTTCCTGAAGTCAGTGTGGTACAGCTCCAGCCCGTTCTCACCGAGGAACCCGGATAGGATATCGCGTACGAGCTCCGTGACTCTCTCTTTATTTCCTGCCATATCGGCTCCTTACAAAAGAGAAAGAGTGGGGATTTCCTTCCCACTCTTCTAGCAATAACTTATTCAACCTTATGAAGACTACCATATATATGGAAAAAAGTCAAGCGAAAAGATTCTGTCCGCGTCATTCCGCGCTTTTCAGCGATTCCGTCATGCTTATCCTGTCAAGCTTACGGTACATGACCAGGGCTACGGCTACGGCGAATGCGAACGTCAGGACGACAGACTTCACGTATCCTGCCGCCGTCATCCTCGGAACGAAGTAGATAAGATCGATCCTTATATTGTCCACTACGAAGTCAAGGAGCGCTTTTCCGAGCGGTATACCGGCAAGCACGCTTATCCCTGTGAGGAAAAAGTTCTCGCGGAATATGTACGCCGACGTTTCTCCCGCGTAGAAGCCGAGGACTTTGATCGTCGCGATCTCCCTGATACGTTCTGTGATATTTATGTTGGTCAGGTTATACAGGACTATGAACGCCAGCAGCGCCGCCGAGAAGATGACGGCAAGTACGACTGCATTCAGGCTCACCATCATGTCGTCCACGCGGTCGACCAGATCCGCGTTCACGGTCACCGTCCCCGTGTCGTCATATCTTGCGGCATATGCCGCGTTCTTCCTTATCTCCGCGCCGCCGGTCCCGGAGTCCCTCACAAACGCCCCTTTAAGCTGCGCTTCCTTCCCGAAGACATCTTCATATGTGTCCGTATTCATATAGACATAGTTGTAGACGTAATTGTCGCAGATCCCGCTCACGCGGAGCCTGCCCTTTCTCGATCCTTCTTTGATGGATATGGCGTCTCCGACCCTGACGCCGTAATGGTCGCGGAACTTGCGGCAGACGACCGCCTCCCCGTCTCCCGGAAAGGCTATCTTCCCGCTTCCGTCATGAAGATCCACGAACTCCCCGAATCTGCTGTCATCGCAGGCGATCAGATTGACTGTCGTCGTGTGCCGGCCTGCGGTAACGTCGGCTCCGCCAGAGTGCATGAACATAACGCTTTCCGCGCGGGGCCCTATATATTCTGTGAAGTCCTCCTGCCTCTTTTCCGTCATGTCCTTCTCAAAGCTGACCTGATAGTCATACAGGGAGATCTCCTCATACTGGAACCTCGCCACATTCTTCACCGAGGTCTCTATCCCGAACGCCGCGATGAGAAGCGCCGTGCAGCCGCTTATCCCGGCCACCATCATGAAGAGCCTCTTCTTGTATCTGAAGATGTTCCTCAGCGATACCTTGCGGAGGAACCCCAGTCGCTTCCATACAGGCGTGACATATTCAAGCAGTATGCGCTTCCCCGCCTTAGGGGTCTTAGGCCTTATGAGCTCGGCAGGCGCAACGGTGAAGTCCTGCGAGCACGAGGCCCATGTCGCGCCCGCGGTGCAGATGATGCTCACAATGAAGCATCCCGCGAGAAGCAACGCATTGACATTGTACGCGACAGGCCTGTCTGCAAAATTGAGCATCATGCCGTAAGCGTGCCATATCACCTCCGGGAACACCTTGCATCCTATGAAGAATCCTGATACGGCGCCTATCGCGGCGGCGCTTCCGGAATAGAACATGTACTTCGCGAGCACGACGCCGTTCCCGTATCCCAGCGCCTTCAGGACTCCTATCTGCGGGCGCTGCTCGTCTATCATTCTGGTCATAGTCGTCATGCATACAAGAGACGCGACCAGCAGGAAGAACAGCGGGAATATCCTGGCTATGCTTTCCACGATGCCCGCGTTGTTCTCGAACGTCGAGTAGCCTATATTTATCTCTCTTCCGTATACGTACGACTTTCCTTTCTTTATCTTCTTTATCTTCTTCTCCGCTTTGTCCAGCTTTTTCTT
>JAZUNH010000021.1:0-4660 GCA_045604065.1 Anaerovoracaceae bacterium | reverse complement strand
GAAGAGGGCGGACGCCACACACCTTTCTTCAACGGATACAGGCCGCAGTTCTACTTCAGGACAACAGACGTAACAGGAGACCTGAATCTTCCGGAAGGCACAGAGATGTGCATGCCTGGAGATAACGTAGTGATGAGCATCAAGCTGATCACACCGATCGCTATCGAAGAGGGACTGAGATTCGCTATCAGAGAAGGCGGAAGGACAGTAGGATCCGGAGTTGTTACAGAGATCATCGAGTAACAGACAGGGACTGAGTCTATACACCGGTCGGCGCCAAGGCGCCGGGCTATTTATGTGCCGCCTGAGGGCTTCTGCTTCTGTTGACTAGAAAGCGGTCTGTGTATATAATTGGTACAGATAGCATCATGCAAGGGAAGCCGGTGAGAATCCGGAGCATGGAACCGATGCTGTAAGCATATGAGTATGCCGTCCGGCGGCAGAGCCGGTCATTGGAGAGATCCGAGAAGACAGGGCGGCGTGCGTATGTAGTATGTAAGCCAGAAGACCTGTGATGTGGTTTGTGTTTTAAAGTGCGGGAGCGCACTTTGCTGTGAGAAGATACGGTCGCGGCGGATGGAGAGTCCGCCGCGATTTCTTTTGCAGGGGAACATATATGTTAAGAGAAGGACTGGGCGAGGACTCGGAGTTTTCCGGCTTTCACCCTTGGGTAAACCTCATATTCTTCATGCTTGCGATCGGGATCACCATGTTCTCGCAGTCGCCATGGTTCCTCGCGGCCACGACCGTATCGGCGTGGGCATATTCCATCGCCCTTAAAGGCGTGAAGCAGATAAAGATGAACGCCGGCATAACGGCGTGGTCGGTAGTCGTATTCTCAATAGTCAACGCGCTGTTCTCACATAACGGAGCTACGGTGCTGTTCTACATAAGCGGGAACAGGATCACTCTGGAAGCCGTGATATACGGCGCCTCGGTCTCGGTCATGTTCTCCGCGATCGTCATCTGGTTCTCGTGCTTCAACGTTATAATGACAGCTGAAAAGCTGATATACATATTCGGAAAGGCGGCGCCGGTTCTCGGCCTCACGCTCTCCATGATATTCAGGTACGTACCGCTCCTCAAGGCGAGATTCGAGGAGATAAGGCTCGGGCAGGCGTGCCTCGGGCGGAACATGGAGAAGGAGAAAGGGCTGGTCGCGAAGACGCGCCAGTTCGGGAAAGAGATATCTATCCTGATATCATGGTCGCTGGAGTCTTCGATCGAAGGCGCCGATTCGATGGAAGCGAGAGGCTACGGCCTCCGCGGAAGGACAAGCTTTAATCTATACAGATTCGTCGGGAGAGACACCATATGCCTCGCGGCCATGATCATCCTTGCGGCAGGCGCGTTCTACGGGATATATAAGGGAAAGGCCGCCGCGATGTTCTATCCGGTATATGAGGCGCCGGCGTTCGACGCGGCTGCGCTGTTCTCGGTGATATGCTTCACGGGCATGATGCTCGTCCCGTTTCTTATAGACGTTTACGGAGAGATAAGATGGCGGAGCTCGGGTCAGGCCGCCGCGGACGAGAAGACCGCCGGATGATCCCGGAGGCAGGAAGCTTAGGAGATACAGATGGATACGATAGAATTCAAAAACGTACATTTCAGATATCCTCTCGCTGAGAAAGACGCGCTTGACGGCGTGAACTTCAGCGTGCGGGAGTCGGATTTTGTCGTGATCTGCGGTAAGTCCGGATGCGGAAAGACCACGCTTCTCCGCCACATCAAGAAGAACCTCACGCCTTACGGCGAATTCTCGGGAAGCGTCACCTACAACGGGCAGGAGGTCATCGACCTTTCTGACAGGATGAGCGCGGCCGAGATCGGGTTCGTACAGCAGAACCCGGACAACCAGGTAGTGACCGACAAGGTATGGCACGAGCTCGCGTTCGGGCTCGAGAGCCTGGGATTCGACAACCGGACCATCAAGAGAAGAGTCGCCGAGATGGCGAGCTATTTCAACATCCAGACATGGTTCAGGAGAGACGTGAGCCAGCTGTCCGGCGGACAGAAGCAGCTCCTCAACCTCGCATCGATAATGGCCATGCAGCCTAAGGTGCTGGTGCTCGACGAGCCAACGTCTCAGCTCGATCCTATCGCGGCGTCGGAATTCCTGAGGACTGTGCAGAAGATAAACAGAGATCTCGGGACCACGGTGATCCTTTCCGAGCACCGCCTCGAGGAGGCCTTCACCATGGCGGACAAGGTCATGGTCATGGACAAGGGAAAGGTGCTCGCGTATGACGAGCCGAGAAAGATCGGGAAGATGCTTGCGGGAAAAGGCGATGGTGATCGTCATCCTATGTTCTACGGCCTTCCTGCTATGATGAAGATATATCAGAGCGCGGACGAGGGCGACGACAGCCCTCTTACCATCCGTGAGGGAAGGCTCTGGATCGATGAAAAGGTCAAGGACGCGTACAGAGAAGGCGTTCCGGAGGACGCAGCTGACGGCTGCGGGGATGCAGAGAGCATAAAGCCGGGCTCCGGGAGCACAGAGCCTGCGATAACTGTGAAAGATCTCTGGTTCAGATACGACAAGAAGTCGCAGGATGTTCTCCGCGACCTCAACCTTACGATAGACAAGGGACAGCTCTTCTGTGTCCTGGGAGGAAACGGAGTAGGGAAGAGCACGACGCTGAAAGTCATCTCCGGCATTCTCAAGCAGCAGAGAGGGAAGGTCACCGTGAACGGCACGCTCGCGATGCTCCCTCAGAACCCGCAGGCGCTTTTCACAGAGATCAGCGTCGAGGATGAGATGATGGAGGCGCTCCACGACCTTAAGGAGCCTGACGAGGTGAAGGTAGAGAAAGCTCTCGCCATGCTCGATACGATGGAGATAACGCATCTCAGGAAGTCGCACCCGTATGATCTTTCCGGTGGGGAGCAGCAGAGGCTCGCTCTCGGCAAGGTCCTTCTCCTCGACCCTGAAATAATATTACTTGACGAAGCCACGAAGGGACTTGATCCTTTCTTCAAGATAAGCCTGGCGCGCGTTCTCAAGAAGCTTGTGGACGCGGGCAAGACTCTGTTCATGGTGTCGCACGACATAGAGTTCTGCGCCGAATACGCAGATACGTGCGCCATGTTCTTCGACGGGCAGGTAGTTTCTGCCGGGAAGCCGCACGAGTTCTTCCCGGGCAACAACTTCTACACGACGTCGGCGAATAAGATGGCAAGAGAGCACTTCCCGGATGCCATCACCTGGGAGGAGGTGGCGGCATGCGTCAGGGAGACGATCTGAAGCAGCCTGACGATGCTGTCAGGACTTCGGATTCCCATGTGACATACGGGATGCGCCGGGGGATCGACCTTACGCAGGCCGAGGCTGCGCATAAGAAGAGGACCGCGGTATCGGGGATCATCATATTCTTCCTCATCCCTCTTACGGTGATAGGAGGAGGCAGGCTGCTCGGGCAGCAGTCCTACATGCTGGACAGCATGGTGATACTCATCTACACCATGGTGCCGTTCTTCATGGTGTTCGAGCGTAGGAAGCCGAAGGCGAGGGAGATCGTCCTGATCGCGATGATGTCGGCTCTGACCGCGGTGATCCACATGATGTTCCACTTCACCGTACCTATACAGGCGGGGACCGCTCTTGTCATAGTGTCGGGCATCGCGCTCGGCCCAGAGGCGGGGTTCCTCATAGGAGCCCTCGGAAGGTTCGTATGCAACTTCTACCTCACTCAGGGAGCGTGGACCCCGTGGCAGATGTTCTGCTGGGGCATACTCGGGTTCCTCGCGGGGCTCGCCTTCAACAAGGCGAACATAGAGCAGCTGAAGTCACGCAGGTTCAACTTCGTGGCGGCGCCGGTGATCGCGATGATATTCGCCCTCATCCTGGCTTATACGTCGTATCTGATCATCCCGGGGAAGGACGGCACGTTCTTCGGCTGGAGGCTGTACGCGTTCGGCGCGGCAGGGCTTCTTCTCGCGATAGCCGCGCAGCATAAGAGGCTCCCGATAGACGGGGTGACGCTCGCGCTGTTCACGTTTTTCATGACGTTCATAGTTTACGGCGGCATAATGAATATCGCCGCAATGATAACGTCGGCGGCGGTTAAAGGCGGCCAGCCTGTCCATACGGACACGCTGAGGACGCTCTACATAGCGGGCGTGCCGTACGACCTCGCGCACGCCGGGTCAGCGGCGCTGTTCATATTCCTGTTCGGCGAGACTCTCATAGGGAAGCTTGAGAGGATAAAGATAAAATACGGTATCTACAGATAAGAGAAAGCAGTTAGGAGAAAAGCATGAAGAAAAGAGACATTTTTCTCGCGACGTTTGAGATGGATGCGGAGAACGTGATAAACAAGCACGGGATCGGGGTCGAGTTCAACCAGTTCTGCATATCGAGCACACTGTTCGACGTGAGGAGAGACCTGGCCTGCAGGGCGATGCAGGCGCAGCTCGACAGGCTCGGGCTGAAGGCTCCTGACGACGTGGTGTGCCACGGGCCTTTCACCGAGATCCTTCCGGAAGCGATCGACACAGAGTTCGTGGAGCTCGCGCTGAAGAGGATGGGCCAGGCGGTGGACGGCTGCAAAAAGCTCGGGGTCAACAGGCTGGTGGTCCATTCGGGCTACTA
Organism: Anaerovoracaceae bacterium; assembly: GCA_045604065.1. Classification (GTDB taxonomy): domain Bacteria; phylum Bacillota; class Clostridia; order Peptostreptococcales; family Anaerovoracaceae; genus Aminicella. The sequence goes on along the minus strand of JAZUNH010000021.1, from coordinate 63 downwards.
TCCTACGCTGTATTTCCGCGACTGGCACAGGGACAAGTCGGTATACTTCTGGTCGGAGCTCCT
>JAZUNH010000020.1:0-15802 GCA_045604065.1 Anaerovoracaceae bacterium | reverse complement strand
CTTCCACGCAGGATCCCAACCACCAGAAGTTCTTTTCCTCTGTAATCTTCGGAGATCTGCTTACCCATTTCACGAACTTTCTCAGCAATCTGTTCTCTTGTAATCAGCACTTCTCCTAATTTGTATTCAGCCATGTTCATTCTCCTGTTTCATCTTCGATCTTCACTTCAAATTCTACACCATCTACCATGTTTTTTCCATGGAAATTTTTCTTTTTTTCACGTTTTGAGAAATCTTTCGGATCGCCATACTTTCCCAACTCTTCCCAAATAAGAGTCAGGACCCCAATCCAAAGCAGAGCATCATCCAAAAATCCAAATACCGGGATCAGCGGCGGGATCAAATCCAGCGGCAGGAACAAATACACCAGTGCAAAAATCACCAGCGCCTTCTTCCAAAAAGCCACGCTTTTATCCTTCAGCAGATTTTTGATATTCTTCAGTCGCGCCAAAAGCAGCGCCAACGTCAATCTCTGCATAGATTCCTCCTATTCCTGCGGAACTTCCTCTTCTTCCGGTTCGTCTTCCGGTTCATCGCTGATGATCTGTTCGATCACGCTCCACAGATCTTCGTATCCGGTCTTCTTTAAAGAAGACACCGGAAGAACGATATCGTCCTGAGACATACCCAGAGTCTTTCGAATCAGGTTCATCTGCGCTCTCAACTGGTTTCTGGAAATCTTATCTGCCTTGGTGGCAACCACCACGCCGTCCAGACCGTAGTGTTGGAGCCACTGATACATCTGCACGTCCTGGGCCGTCGGCTCTATCCTGCTGTCCACCAGCTGCACCACTATCCTGAGACCTTTTCTCGAAGTGAGGAACTTCTCCATCATCGGGCCCCAGTCGTCGGTCATTTTCTTTGAGACTCTGGCGTATCCGTATCCGGGGAGGTCGACGATCCTGAACTCGGCGTCTCCGGCGTCTCCGGAACATTTCGCGGTGACGTCAAAGAAGTTGATCGTTCTAGTCTTCCCCGGAGATCCGCTGACCCTCGCCAGATTCTTTCTCCCCGTTATGAGATTGAGGAGCGACGACTTCCCGACGTTAGAGCGCCCTGCAAAGGCTATCTCCACCCTATTGTCCTCAGGGTACTGCGACGGCTTGACCGCAAGAGCCTTTATGTCTGCTTTCTTGATTATCAAAACACTCACCGCCTCTGCTTCCCGAAGCTATACCAGCGCCTCGTCGAGCGCCTGGTCGATATTGTCCAGGAGCACGAATTCCATCTTATGGCGTACAGACGACGGCAGCTCCTCGATGTCCTTTTCATTGTCCCTCGGGAGGAGCACCTTCTTGATGCCCGCCCTGTGCGCCGCGAGCACCTTCTCTCTCACGCCGCCGACAGGGAGCACGTCTCCTCTCAGCGTGATCTCCCCGGTCATGGCGACTTCACGCCTTACAGGCCTGCCTGAAAGCGCCGAGATGACCGCCGTGCACATGGTGACTCCCGCAGAAGGCCCGTCTTTAGGGACCGCGCCTTCAGGGATGTGGATGTGAAGATCCTTGTCCTTATAGAAATCAGGGTCGATGCCGTATTTGTCAGCTACCGATCTGATATAGCTTATGCCTGTTCTCGCGGACTCCTGCATCACGTCTCCGAGCTTTCCGGTAAGCTCTATCTTGCCTGTTCCCGGAAGCACCGCCGTCTCTATCTGGAGCGTCACTCCGCCGACAGCGGTCCACGCGAGTCCCGTTGTGACTCCGATCTTGTTATCTCCCTCTACGAGGTCGTAATGGAATCTGTGCTTCCCAAGATATTTCTCAAGCGATTTCGGGGTTATCGTATAGCACTTGTCGGATCCGTTGATCACCACCTGCTTGGCGACTTTCCTGCATATATTCGCTATCTCGCGCTCCAGGTTCCTTACTCCTGACTCTCTGGTGTAGAAGTTGATAAGATCGTGGAGAGCCTTCTCCGTGAATCTTATGTTCTTCTCTTTCAGCCCGTTCTCCTTTATCTGCTTAGGGATCAGGTACTGCTCAGCGATCTTTATCTTATCCTGTTCTATGTATCCTTCGACCTCGATCAGCTCCATCCTGTCGAGAAGCGGCTCGGGTATCGTTTCCGCTGAGTTAGCGGTCGTCAGGAACATCACCTTCGAAAGGTCGAACGGCACTTCAAGGAAGCTGTCCGTGAACGTGGCGTTCTGCTCAGGGTCCAGGACCTCGAGAAGAGCCGACGCCGGATCTCCTCTGAAATCGTGCCCGAGCTTATCTATCTCGTCGAAGAGGAACAGCGGATTGTTCTTTCCGGCCGTCCTGATGCCGCTTATCACGCGGCCAGGGATCGCGCCGATATACGTCCTTCTGTGACCTCTTATCTCAGCTTCGTCCATGATGCCGCCGAGCGACATCCTCACGAATTCACGCCCCGTCGCTCTGGCTATCGACTTGGCGATGGAAGTCTTTCCTACTCCCGGAGGCCCTACGAGACAGAGGATCGGCCCTCTTATGCTCTTTGAAAGATGCGTCACCGCAAGGTATTCAAGCACCCTTTCCTTAACATCTTTAAGCCCGTAGTGATCTTCGTTCAGTATCTTCTCGGCTTTCAGAAGGTCGTTGTTCACCTTCGACGACTTATGCCACGGAAGATCGAGTATCGTCTCCACGTAGTTCCTTATCACTCCGCTTTCGGCAGATGAAGGCTGCATCTTGGAGAACTTGTTTATCTCTTTTCTGACCTTCTCGTCAGTCTTCTTTTCGAGCTTGAGCTTGTCCAGCTTCTCCAGCATCTCCTGCGTCTCTTCGGTAGGATCATCGTCATATCCGAGCTCGCTCTGGATGGCCCTGACCTTCTCGCGGAGGTAGAAGTCCCTCTGGGACTTGTTCATGCTGTCCTTCACTTTGTCAGAAAGGTTCTTCTCCACTACGGCGATCTCATTCTCCTCTGCGATCATTCCGTTCAGGATCTTGATCCTGTCTGTAAAGACGAGCGACTCCAGTACTTTCTGCTTCTTCGGGACAGACACCAGGAGCTCGTTCGCGATCCTGTCCGCCATGACTTCAGGCCTCTCTGTCCTGAGGATCTTGTCTACCACCTCGTCTGTTATCTGCTGTGTAAGCGCCGCGTACTCGCTGAACGCTTCTGAAAGTACCCTGATCTGAGCCTTGTCCTCTATCGAGAGCGCTTCCTGATCTACGTGCTCCTCGATCCTGGACACGGCTACGGAGAGGAAATTCTCCTCTGATATGCATTCGTCCACCGCGGCTCTCGTCACGCCCTCTACAAGTACTCTGACGACGTCTCCCTGGAGCCTCAGCATCTGCTTCACCCTGATTATAGTTCCGATCTCATACAGGTCGTCGACCGTAGGGATCATCACTTTCTCATCCTTCTGCGATGACACGAACAGGATCTTGTCAGTCGCCATCGCGTGCTCGAGCGCTCTTACCGACATGTCGCGCCCTATGTCAAAATGCACAACCGTGTTAGGGAACACAGAAAGACCGCGGAGAGGTATGCACGGCAGTATCTCTTTGATACCGAGCTGCTTGTCCTCCATACTCTGGCTGTCCATCTGCGGGATGTCCTCACGGTTGGTGATGAATCTTTCCTGCTTTTCCATTTCTTCTCCCATATTCCTTCCTTCTTCGTATATGCAGGGAGCGGACCGAACGGCCCGCTCTCTCTTATGAGGCGTCAGCCTCGCTGTTATTCTCTTCCTGCTCTTTTCTTATATGCCTGTTCTTCTTCTCGTCGATCACGAGCTTAGGCTCTGTTTCGTTTATTACGGTATCCGCCGTGATCACACACTTCGTGATGTCTTCTCTCGACGGGATGTCGAACATGATGTTCGTCATCGTCTTTTCAAAGATCGTACGGAGCCCTCTCGCTCCCGTCTTTCTTGCTATCGCTTTCTTCGCGATCTCCCTGATCGCTCCCTCGTCGATCTCAAGCTCTACTCCGTCCAGTTCGAACAGCTTCTTGTACTGCTTTACTATCGCGTTCTTCGGCTCAGTCATTATGCTGACCAGAGCGTCTTCTGTGAGAGCGGACAGCGTCACTATGACCGGAAGCCTTCCGATGAGCTCCGGTATGATGCCGTACTTCATGAGGTCTTCCGACTCTACTCTCTGCAGAACGTTGTCCTCGTCGAAGTTCTTATGGATCACGCTGGAATTGAAGCCGATTACCTTCTCGCCGATCCTTCTCTTGATGATAGTGCCGAGTCCGTCAAAGGCTCCGCCGCAGATGAACAGGATGTTCGTCGTATCCATCTGGATGAATTCCTGATGCGGATGCTTCCTTCCTCCCTGAGGCGGGACGTTCGCAACAGTACCCTCGAGGATCTTAAGGAGCGCCTGCTGGACGCCCTCGCCGCTTACATCCCTCGTGATGGAAGGATTCTCGCTCTTTCTCGAGATCTTGTCGATCTCATCCACATATATGATGCCCTTCTGAGCTCTCTCCACGTCCCAGTCGGCCGCCTGCAGGAGCCTCAGGAGAATGTTCTCCACGTCTTCGCCAACGTATCCGGCTTCTGTAAGAGCCGTCGCGTCAGCTATTGCGAAAGGAACGTCGAGGATCTTCGCGAGCGTCTGCGCGAGCAGAGTCTTGCCTGATCCGGTAGGACCGATCATGACGATGTTGCTCTTCTGGAGCTCCACGTCGTTCTTATCGGCCTGGAGATTGTTGATCCTCTTGTAGTGATTGTACACGGCAACAGAAAGCGCCCTCTTGGCGTCGTCCTGCCCTATGACATAGTCACACAGCGTATCATATATCTCTTTTGGCTTAGGAAGGTCTTCAGTGCTTTCCGCTTCCTCCTCCGGAAGATCGTATGAGAAGTCCGTCATCAGCTCATCTTTGATGATGTCGCTGCACATTTTGACGCACTCGTCGCAGATGTAGACGTCAGGCCCCGCGATAAGGCGGCGCACCTGGCTCTGCGGCTTCCCGCAGAACGAGCATCTGAATTCTCCGTTTGTTTCGCCTGTTTTATCTGACATTAATGTTCTTCCTCTCTTGATCTTATGACTTTGTCGATAAGACCGTATTCCACCGCGGCGTCAGCTGTCATGAAATTGTCCCTGTCCGTATCCTTGATGATAGTCTCCAGGTCCTGGCCTGTGTTCGCCGCAAGTATCTCGTTCAGCTTTTCTTTGGTCTTCAGGATGTTCTCGGCGTGGATCTGAACGTCAGACGCCTGTCCCTGGAATCCTCCGAGCGGCTGATGGATCATGATCTCGGCGTTAGGAAGAGCGTAGCGCTTTCCCTTTGCTCCTGATGAGAGCAGGAACGCTCCCATGCTCGCGCCGAGTCCGATGCATATCGTAGAAACGTCCGGCTTGATGTAGTTCATCGTGTCGTAGATCGCGAGTCCCGCGGTCACCGATCCTCCCGGACTGTTGATATACAGGTTGATGTCCTTATCGGGGTCGTCCGCCTCCAGGAACAGAAGCTCTGAAGTCACGATGCTGGCGATGTTGTCGTCGATCTGGTCAGAAAGCATTATCACTCTGTCCTTGAGAAGACGGGAATATATGTCGTATGACCTCTCCCCCGCTCCTGTCTGTTCAATTACATAAGGCACACTTATCATTTATCTGCCTCCCGTATCCGATTATTTTGTTCCGGCTCCCTTTCCGCCTCTTCTCTTAGGAGCTTTCTCCTCAGCAGGCGCCTCTTCCTTCTTCTCTTCGGAAGGAGCTTCTTTTTTGGCCGCTTTCTTCGAAGGAGCCTTTTCCTTCTTCTCTTCTTTCTTAGGCGGATCCACGAGCTTTACCTTGGCGTTGTCGTAAACGAGCTCCATGGCTTTCCTGAGCCTGATGTCGCTCTTTACCATGCCCATGTTCTCTTCGCCGATGTTCTCCCTGACCTTCTCAACGTCAAGCTGGTACTGGTCCGCGAGCTTCTGGAGCTCTGCCTGAAGCTCGTCGTCTGTCACCTCTATGTTCTCGGTGTTCGCGATCGACTTGAGGATGATCCTCTTTGCGACCTTCTCATGAGCGTCTTCCTTCATCTCCGAGCGGAGGGCGTTCATGTCTTTCCCGAGATACTTGAGGTACATGTCGATGCTCATTCCCTGGTACTTCAGCTGCTGGTCGAGCTCGTTCACGCCTGCCGTGATCTCTTCCTCTACCATGACGTCAGGAATGTCGAATTCGTTCTCTTTATACAGCTTGTCTACGAGGTCATTCTGGGCGTCGGTCCTGTGCTGGTCGTCCTTGGTCTTCTGGAGCTCTTCTCTCTTCTTGGCCTTGAGGTCATCCAGCGAATCATATCCGGCGTCCTCGGCAAAGTCGTCGTCGACGTCAGGGAGCTGCTCTTCTCTTACCTCGTGGAGCTTGCAGTGGAACACGGCGTCCTTGCCGGCGAGCTTCTCGGCGCCGTAGTCCTCAGGGAACGTAACGTTCACGTCAAACTCGTCTTCCGCCTTGTGTCCCTGGATCTGATCCTCGAATCCCGGTATGAACATGCCAGATCCGATCTTCAGCTCCTGCTTCTCGGCCGTTCCGCCTTCGAACTGCTCGTCGCCGATGAATCCCGCGTAATCGAAATTGACTGTGTCGCCTTCCTTTACTTCTCTCTCAACGACCACGCTTCTCGCGTTCTTCTTCCTGAGAGTCTCGATCTCATTCTCGACTTCCTCGTCTTTAACGGTCTCCTTCACCTGGTCGACTGTAAGTCCCTTGTACTTCTTTATCTCTACCACAGGAGAAAGAGCTACTGTGATGTCCATCGTGAGAGGCTTTCCCTTTCCGAGCTCGCCGAAATCCACCTTAGGGTTGTCGATCACGTCGAGATCGTTTTCCCTGATGGCTTTCGAATAGTTCTCTCCGAAAAGCTCGTTGATCGCGTCCTCAAAGAAGAGGCCTTCGCCGTAGTGCTTCTCTATGATGCTCCTTGGAGCCTTTCCTTTCCTGAATCCCGGGATCTGGAAATCCTTGCGGTTCTTCCTGAACACTTTATCTGTCGCGGCGTCGAACTCCTCAGCCGTGAATTCCATCTTGATCTTAGCTTCGTTATTTTCCTTTGAAATAAGTGTCGTTTTCATCTTTTTTCTTCCTCCTGCAATTACCTGCCCCGTCCGAGAGAGTACACTAAAACCATCTACGGACGCAGATAGATATATTATACCCGCATTTCTGTGCAAAGTAAACAAAAATGACGCTTTCCGCTTTGATTTTCAGCGAAAAAGTGTCATTTTTCAGACATATTTGTTAAAAATCCCTTTGATCTACTTCAAAAGGTCGTATCCTCTCGCGAATTTGCTCCTGTCTTCATAGTGGAGACCGAACTTCTTGCTTATTTTTTTACCGTATTCCTTGAGCTCGTCCTCGCTTCCCGAATACAGCTCTGCCTCCATCTCCATGATCGGAAGAGTCTTTCCGCCGGCTCTTATCTCGCCGTCGTCGAAAGAAAGCTCGCTGATAGCGCCGCCCGTATCAACTCTCACCTGCCGCCTTTCGAAGATCATCTCCAGTACAGGGACGAGCTTACCGGTGCCCGCGATCGACAGCAGATCTTCATACGCGTCGCTCTCATTGAAGATCGTGACGTCCGGCCTGGATATCATCTCGGCGTCTGAGAGTCTCACGTTTATCTCTTTTCTCTTATGCATGCCCTCGATAGAGTTGCCCTTGTCTTTCATCGTGGCCACATAGTACTCTCCTTCTTTGCGTACTCTTACCGCGATCCCGGCATCCGTGAGCCTGCGGTCAGGTGTATCATAGTATACCGCATGCATGTCGATCGTCTCGAAGCTTCCTTCATCTTCCACGTTCTTCACAAGCTCGTCATCAAGGATCTCATCAGCCTGCTGTCTGTCCCTCAGCAGGTATTTAAGTTCTATTTCCATACAACATCACCTATGACTGTTTATACATGATCATTCACATGATCGCCCTATATATAACAGTATTCTATTACAATATATGTCAGATAGCAAGTGCGCCCATATTCCCGGGAGAAAGCAAAGGACCTGCAGGAAAACCTGTAGGTCCTTTCTTATGGTCGGAGTATTCGGACTTGAACCGAAGGCCTCTTCGTCCCGAACGAAGCGCGCTACCAACTGCGCCATACCCCGACGACTTATCTATAATAACATACAGAAAGCCGTCATTCAAATACTTTTTATCTTTCTTTTACAGCTCTTCCTCCCGGAGCTCTCTGTTGACTTTCTCTCCCAGCGTCTCTGCGAGCTTAAGGCCGTCGCCCTCTTCAGTCGATCCGGCGAAGTACACACACCTTCCGCCGATGTATTTCATGACTTTCATAAGGATCCTTCCGCTGTTTATGATCGAGTACGCCGCCGCCTCGTCATTCTCTGAAGCTCCGATCACGCTGAGGAAATGCCTTTCGGCAAGGAGAGCCGTCATCGCGCGTTCGTCATTGAGCTTAGCCGCCTCCTCGCGCGCCCTTCCGCTCTCTCTGCTCTCTATCACCGTGACGCCCTGTCCCGGCGCAGGAAGGCTCTTGTCTATCGCTATGAACTCGAACGAGAGCTCTTCGTCCGAGATCAGCATCAGCCTCTTAACCTCACATGACGTCAGGATGAGCGCATCGCATTCTCCGTCCTTAAGCTTCCTGATCCTGTCAGGTATGCTGCCCCCGATGCTCTCCACTCTGCCGAGCTTAAGGAACCTTTCTATCTGGACCCTCCTTACTTCGCTCGGCGTGGCTATCACGTCAATGTCGTTCTTGTCCGTGCCTCTTCTCGTCACGAGGATGTCTCTCGCGTCTTCTCTCGGAAGGCACGCCGCTATCGCTGCGCCTTCCGGAATATCCACAGGCAGGCTCTCCGCCGGGCGGACCACGAGGTCAGCCGTTCCGAGAGCGAGCTCTCTTTCCGCTTCGCCTTCTCTTATCGTCACCTTCTCGCATTCCGTTCCTCTTGCTGAAAGCATTGAGATGACGTTGTCCGCCTGGACCTGGTCAAGCCTTGAAGGCGCGGCGCCCACCTTAATGACGCCGTCTTCCTCATACCTGATCTCTTCCTCTTCAGGCTCTTCCTCTCCTTCCAGAGGATCCTGTATGTCGGCGAGCCTCCTCACATTACCGGCTGCGGCTTTCGCGGGCACTTCCATTTCTTCTCTGGCGTCGGCGAACTGCATTACTATCTCGTCCGCCTTTTCCGGGATGCCGCCCGCGATCTTCTCTTTTATCTTTTTCTCGAGCTCGGAGTCGCTTCCGTCAGCGCAGATCGCGACAGAATAATTGTCCTTTTTGATTATCGCCGGGAATACGAAGCCTCCGCGGTACGGATCGTCGGCGACGGTGCATATGGCGCCGAACCTCGCCGCGTCGTGCGCGACCTGCTTATTGACCGCCGGATTATCCGTCGCGGCGACCACTATCTCGTATCCCTTGGTCTCGCCCGGCCTGTAGACACGCCTTTCGATCGTGATGTTCTTCCCCTGCTTTACGACGTCAGCCGAGATCACGGGCGCGACAACAGTAACGTCGGCGCCGAACTCGGTAAGATCCCTTATCTTGTCCTGCGCAGACCTGCCGGCTCCGACGACCAGAGCCTTATGCCCTTTGACTTCGATCATGAATGGAAAATATGACATACCCAAGTCCCCCTGACATATGGAATATCTACTGTCTCATTTTCTCACAAAACCCTGTGAAAATCAAGATTCCGGGTGCTCTCCGTCCCATACGGCCTTCCCTATGAACGCCATGCAGCGGAGCCTCCCGTTTATCTCTTTCTTCCTGTACGATGTGAACCAGAGCTCGCCTTTGTGCATGAAGCATCCCTCCAGCTCTCCCATCATCTCCACTTTGCTGTCCGACAGCATGTTCCCGTCAAGGTCGAATGTGACGAGATAGTTCCTGTCCTCAGTCTGGAGATCCGAGTAGGTCCTGTATATTATGCCTTCCCTTACCTCCATGCACTGGCTCACCTTATGCCTGCCGTCGGCGCTGAAGTATCTTAACGCCCTGAAGTTCCTGTCTGTCTGTATCAGTCCCGGTCCGAACATGTTCCTGATCAGGAACCCGCTCCCGAGCTTCGCTATGCCGTTGAAGAACATGGCCTTGCCTGCCCTTACGCCGATGTCGTCCTGCTTTTTCAGCGTCACGGCGTCGACTCTGTGTATGACTTTGCTTCCGAAGCTGTGCGTTATGTAAAGTATCCCGTCACGGCAGGTCATGTCGTTCGCGTGGCCTATCTTGAGGACGCCGGAGATCCTTACTATCCTCATGGCGTCCGGGTCAAGCTTGACGATCCTCACAGCCCTCGCCCGAGCGACGGACTTCTTCCTCTCAAATGCCATATATATGTACTTCCCATCCGAACATGCTCCCTGCGTGACCCTGAAAAGGTTGAGCCTCTTTCCGGCCTGTCTTCTCACGTCGAGCCTGAGCCCGTCTTTCCTGACATATTCGACTCTCATGCGCTTACTTCCTTTCAGGGAATATTATACCTTGACGGCCGCTGTGTGTCGAACAAAAAAAGCAGAGGCTCAAGACCTCTGCTTCTATGGTGCGGTTAAAGGGATTCGAACCCCCATGGTTTCCCACACGGACCTGAACCGTGCGCGTCTGCCAATTCCGCCATAACCGCATGTATATAGCTGCGCGCCCCGGCACGCAACTAATATTATACACGAATCTTTCCTGATTTCAAGGAATTTTTCTATTTACTGTATTTGTCCGCCAGGATCCTGGCGACGTAAACGCCCGACGCGGAAGCCTGTGAGAGTGAATGCGTGACTCCTGATCCGTCCCCTATCGCGTACATGTTCGGGATCTTCGTCATCAGGTTTTCATCGACCTTCACCCTGGAGTTATAGAACTTCACCTCCACGCCGTAGAGAAGCGTGTCCTCGTTCGCGACTCCCGGCGCTATCTTGTCGAGAGCGTATATCATCTCGATTATATCGTCCAGCTGTCTCTTAGGGATCACAAGGCTCAGGTCTCCCGGAGTAGCGTTCAGAGTCGGCCTGGTGAAACACTTCTCCATCCTTGCCCTGCTGCTTCGCCTCCCTCTCTCGAGGTCGCCGAACCTCTGCATGAGGACTCCGCCTCCAAGCATGTTCGAGAGGCCGGCGATGGAAGCGCCGTATTCATTGCTGTCCTTGACCGGCTCGGTGAACGTGTTCGAGACCAGGAGAGCAAAGTTCGTGTTCTCGGTGAGCTTGTCCTTACCGGCGTAGCTGTGGCCGTTCACCGTTACGATGCCGCCCGTGTTCTCGGATACGACTTCCCCGTGAGGGTTCATGCAGAATGTCCTCACGTAATCCCCGTATTTCTTCGTCTGGTATACGATCTTGCTCTCATATACCTTGTTCGTGATGCTTTCCAGTATCTCGGCAGGAAGCTCGACTCTTACGCCGATATCGACCCTGTTCCTGGCCTGCTCGATCCCGAACTTGTCGCAGACCTCACCGAGCCACGCGGAGCCGGACCTTCCCGTCGCGAGGACTATGTCGCTGCATGTGAACACGCTTTCCTCGCCTTCTTCAGCCTTCCTTCCGTTAGGCTGCGTCTTTATCGTGAAAGTGCCGTCCTCATTCCTGTCTACGTCGGTCACTTCCGTCCTGAAAAGTATGTCCACCCTGTCTTTGATGTAGTCATAGATCTTCGCGAGGATCTTCAGGTTTCTGTCAGTACCGAGGTGGCGCACCCTGGCGTCGAGAAGATGCAGGTCGCTCTGCAGGCACAGGGCTTTGAGATCCGAATCTGTCGTCGAATAGAGCCTGGCCTCGGCGCCGCCCATGTCGCAGATCACGCTGTCCACGTACTCCATGAGCTCCATGGCCTTCTTCTCGCCTATGAACCTGTGCAGGTCGCCGCCGAACTCGGTGGTGATGTTATATTTGCCGTCGGAGAGCCCGCCTGCCCCGCCGTATCCGTTCATGATATGGCACGGCCTGCATTTGATGCAGTGGTCTGTCTTCCCGAGGGATATCGGGCAGAGACGCTCCTCGAGCCTCGCTCCTTTATCTATGAAAAGAACGCTCGCGGAATTTTCTCTTTTCGTGAGCTCGTAAGCGAGGAAGACGCCGCCGGCGCCGGATCCCGCTACGATTATGTCATATTTCTTCATTTGATCCTCCAAACGGAATCTATCCATAAAAACGCACCCCGAATGGACGGGGTGCTTGATCAAGCCTGTTATCTTATGCCTGCCGGGAGCAGCTACTCCTCTTCCTGATCATCATCCTCCATGATGGATTCGAACTCGGCCGCAACCTTCTTGAACAGCTCGTCATCCTCAATGTCCTCGAGCTCGAACGAGCCGTCGTCGTATTCCTGATATCCGTAGATGTATACGTCGTCCGTTCCGTCGTCAGGAATGAGAGCGATGTAGTCCTTATCCTCAAAATCGAAGATACCCATGACTTCACAGTCTACTTTCGTATCATCTTCAAATTCCAGCGTGATGATCTCAGGCTCCTCATCATCCTCTTCTTCTGTAACTTCTACTTCTTCTCTTCCCTTATCTTCAGCCATCTTTATGTCCTCCGTTTAATAACTACATACTGCCTGAGATCATATTGATCCCGACAGAAACAATATATCATCAATATGCTTTTTAATCAAGTTTTTCGTGCATCTTCACGACATCGTACGGCCCCTGCCTGAAATATCCGTATACTTTTTCCGCGACTTCCCTGGTCATTCCCGGGACTACCGCGAGCTCTTCGACCGAAGCATCCCTGATCGCGTCCATCGTCTTGAAGTGATACAACAGCTCGTTTCTTCTCTTCTCGCCGATCCCTTCTATCTCATCCAGAGCGGAATGCGTCGACGTGTTTCTGTGCAGAGTATGATGATAGTCTATAGCAAACCTGTGGACCTCTTCCTGCACCGTGCCGAGATAGCTGAACAGTATCTGCCTGTCCTTAAGGTCTATCTCTCTTCCGTCGGCGAAGACGAGCGCCCTGGTCCTGTGCTTATCGTCCTTCGCCATACCGAATACGGGAACGGCAACTTTCATCGCGTCGAGCACTTTCCTGGCCGCGTGCACCTGCCCGAGCCCGCCGTCCATGAGTATCGCGTCAGGGTATCTTATATATCCCGGAGCCTTGTCGATCGCCCTCTTGTATCTCCTGTACAGGACTTCCTGGAGGCTCGCGTAGTCGTCCGGCCCGTCTACAGTCTTTATCTTGTATCTCCTGTAGTCTTTCTTCACCTTGGTGAGCCCCTCGAAGACGACCATCGCGCCGACCGAATCCACTCCGTTTGTATTGGAGATGTCATACGACTCCACCCTGAAAGGCCTGCCGTGCCCGCTGATCCCCGCAGCCTCAAAGACGTTCTCCATCTCTTCGTACACGGCCTGCTCGCGTTCTTTCCTCGACTCCTGCCTCTCTTCGATGGACTTCTTCATCTCGATGATGTCGTGTTCCGTAAGGCTGAGCAAAGCCTTCTTAGGCCCTCTCTTCGGAAGCGTTATCCTTACCTTGTGCCTGTCTCTTCCGAGAAACTCCTCCAGGAGCTCTTTCTCCTCAGGCTCCGTATCCACGATTATCTCGTGAGGCACGTCGGCCCACTGGCTGTAGTACTGCTTGATGAACTCCGAGATGATCTCGCTGTCCTTATCCGAAGGAGCTGAATGGATAGGGAAAGTCTCCCTTCCGGAAAGCTTCCCGTCCCTGACCGGGAACAGCACCACGAAGCTCTCCTGCTCGTTCTTTACGAGGAGCACTATGTCGAGGTCGCTGTCGTTTATCATGGTGACGCGCTGCGTCTCCTCAAGAGCTTTAAGAGACGCTATGTGGTCCCTGTATCTCGCCGCGTCCTCGAACCTGAGCTCGTCCGACGCTTCTTTCATCCTGCCCGTCAGGTCCCTGATGAGAGGCCTGCTTTTCCCGGAAAGGAAGTCAAGTATCTCCCCGACCGACCTGTTGTAGCTCTCCTTATCCACTTTGCCCGTGCATACGCCCTGGCATTCTCTGATGTGATAGTTCAGGCACGGCCTGAAGCCCGGAGGAAAATCCGTCGCGCCGCAGCGCTTGAGCGAATATATCCGCGAAAGAAGATCCACGGCGTCGTTCACGGCGCCCACGTCGCTGTACGGCCCGAAATACCTGTTCCCGTCTTTCTTTATCGTCCTGGTCTTTACTATTCTCGGGAACTCCTCGGATGTCGTGACCATGATGTACGGATACGTCTTGTCGTCTCTCAGCAGGACGTTGTATTTCGGCTGAAACTTTTTGATCAGGTTGCACTCTAATATCAGCGCCTCCATCTCTGAAGAGCAGTTGATATATTCAAACTCGGAGATGTTCCCCGCGAGAGCCTTTACCTTCGGGTTCGTATTCTGGTACGAAGACTGGAAGTACTGCCTCACTCTGTTTCTGAGCGAGACGGCTTTCCCGACATAGATCACCTGTCCGAGTCTGTCCTTATGTATGTAAACTCCCGGGGTGTCCGGGAGTTTCTTGAGATTTTCCTGTATGTCAAACATTATGCTATACGTCCCAGCCGCGCTTCCTGCGGTCCTCTTCTTTCAGCATCTCCTCGCGCGCCATTTCCATGATCTTCTTTTTTCTGGCTCTTCTCTTTTTGATCTTATGTACGGTCCGTAAAATGAGGATGATAATGAGGATGAGCGCCGATACGGCCAGTATTATGCCAAGTATGAGCGCCATATCGTTCGATATCCCGAGGTATGACGTAGGCCATCCGACCTCAACGTCTTCCTTTACTATAATAGGTACCTCGTTAACCAGATCATTTCCGACCATTATCCTGTATGTTCCGACCTGGTCGCCGCTTTTGACAGGCGCCCTGACCTCGTCGTCGATCGAGATCTCAGTCTTTATAAGGTCTTTGCTTCCTTCCTGAGGTATATACGCGTATCCGTCATGCGCCGTGTAAACGTCGAGCTTCGTCCTGGCGCCGCGCTTGATGTGCACTGACCCGACTTTCTCTCCGCCTTTCACGGCAAGCATACCGTCTATCTTATCCACGCTGTATTTGACAAGCGCCTTCACGTCCACCGATCTGCCGGCTTCAGTGTCGCCGAGCAGCACGATGTACAGATTCAGCCCGTCGCTGTCACACCCGAGCGCGGTGGTGCACTCTCCGTCCCAGTTGCCGTTCTTTCCCGCGTATACAGAGCTGTCTATGCTGAACACGCCTGACTTGAACTGCCTGGCTCCGCTCTTGTTCGTAGGCTTCATCAGGTACTCCCTGGTCCCGGCGATGTTCCTTATCGTCTCGTTGTCCATGACGACCTTGACGATCATCATCATGTCTTCCGCAGTCGTATAGTTCTCGCTGCTCTTCAGCCCCGCCGGATCCGCGAAATGCGTATTGGTGCAGCCGATGTTCTTCGCGGTCCTGTTCATCTGCTTGACGAACTTGTCCTTACTTCCGGATACTCCCTCGGCAAGAGCGTACGCCGCGTCGTTAGCGGACTGCACGAGAGCCGCGTACAGAAGCTGCTCGACGGTGACCTCCTCGCCGGCCTTGAGACCGGCCGTGGATCCTGTCTGTGAAGCCGCGTTCGCCGAGACCTTCACCTTCCTGTCGAGCGGGCTGTTCATCACTGTGATGAGCGCCGTCATCAGCTTGGTTATGCTGTACGGCGAGAGCTTCGTTTCAACGTCTTTGGTGAAGACCACTTCGCCGGTATTCTCGCAGTATACTATCCCGGACTTCGCGGTAAGGACAGGCTCGATCGCGCCGTGGCAGTATTCCGGAAGGAATGCCGCGGCGAGTATCAGGGCCGCCGTTATGAGCGCCGCTATCCTGCTTTGCATTGTTTTCTGGTACATCGGTCAGCTACCTGTTCTCCCGCTCAAACTTCTGCATGAATTCTATCAGCTTGTCGACGCCTTCCTCAGGCATCGCGTTGTATATGCTCGCGCGCATACCTCCGATGCTCCTGTGGCCG
>JAZUNH010000019.1:0-5821 GCA_045604065.1 Anaerovoracaceae bacterium | reverse complement strand
CTATGTATCCGTAGACGACGGTACCGGTATCGTTCATACCGCGCCGGCATTCGGTGAAGACGACTACAACTGTGGTCAGAAGTACGATCTTCCGATGCTCAAGCCTGTAGACGAGAGAGGCTGCTATACAGAGACGCCTTGGAAAGGCCACTTCATCATGGAAGACGGCCTGGACGTTGAGATCATCAAGTACCTCGCGAAGGACAACAAGATATTCGCGAAGCAGAAGATGCTCCACGACTATCCTCACTGCTGGAGATGCGGGACGCCGCTTGTGTACTACGCCAAGCCGGGCTGGTACATCAAGATGAGCGCTTTAAGAGATGAGCTCGTTGCGAACAACAAGACCGTGAACTGGTATCCTAAGTTCATCGGCGAAGGCCGCTTCGGTAACTGGATCGCGGATGTAAAGGACTGGGCTATCTCAAGAAGCAGGTACTGGGGAACTCCTATCCCTATCTGGCGCTGTGAATGTGGTCATCTCGAGTGTGTCGGAAGCAGAAAAGAGCTCGTCGACAAGGCCATCGAGGATATCGACGAATCAATAGAGCTGCATCGTCCGTATGTGGACGACGTGCACATGAAGTGCCCGTGCTGCGGAAAGATGATGAAGAGGATCCCTGAGGTAATGGACTGCTGGTTCGACTCTGGAGCGATGCCTTACGCACAGTGGCACTATCCGTTTGAGCATAAAGACGACTTTGACCAGCTGTTCCCGGCTGACTTCATAAACGAAGGTATCGACCAGACGAGAGGATGGTTCTATTCTCTCATGGCCATCTCCACGTTCATCAAGAAACAGGCTCCTTACAAGAACGTTCTCGTAAACGACCTGATCCTTGACAAGAACGGAAAGAAGATGTCAAAGCACCTTGGGAACACGGTAAATCCGTTCGAGATGCTGGATAAATACGGAGCTGACGCCACAAGATGGTATCTGCTCAGCGTATCGCCGGCATGGTCGCCTACAAAGTTCGACGAGGACGGCCTGAAAGACGTTGTAAGCAAGTTTTTCGGCACTTTGAGGAATGTATATAACTTCTTCGTTTTATACGCCAATCTGGACGAAATAGACCCTAAGACGATCGAGATGGACTACGCTTCGAGGCCTGAGCTCGACAGATGGATCCTGTCCAAGTACAACCGCCTCGTAAAGGCAGTTACTGAATCGATGGAAGCATACGACCACATGAAGGCAGTAAGAGCTATCCAGGACTTCGTGGTCGAGGATCTGTCCAACTGGTACATCAGAAGAGCCCGCCGCCGTTTCTACGCGGAAGGCCTGGACGACGACAAGAAGAGCGTTTACGCGACTACCTACGAGATCCTCGTCGGTATAGCCCGCCTTATCGCCCCGTTCGCTCCGTTCATCTCGGACGAGATGTACAAGAAACTTACGGATCCTTCGCTCACAGTGCATACTGCGTACTATCCTGAGTGCAATGAGGATCTTCTCGACGACCACGTCGAAGAGAGAATGGATCTCGTAAAGAAGATCTCCGGACTCGGAAGAGGGATCAGGGAGAAAGAGAGCATCAAGGTACGCCAGCCGCTGCAGGAGATCCTTGTGGACGGCAAGTACAGAGACCTCATCAGCGATCTAGCTCCTCTCATCAAGGAAGAGCTTAACGTAAAGGACGTCGTATTTGCCGATGACCTGAACAGATATATGAACTTCAATCTGAAGCCTGACTTCAGAGCTGCGGGCCCTGTTCTCGGGAAGAAGGTAAGGGCGTTCGGCGCCGCTCTCGCGAAGGCTGATCCTGCCGCTTTCCAGGCAGAGCTTGAGGAAGAGGGCAAGGTATACATGGACCTTGACGGCGAATCGGTCGAGATCACTCCTGATCTGGTAGACGTGAGGATCGACGCCAAGGAAGGATTCGCGGTAGCTATGGAGAACAATGTGTTCGCTATCCTGGACACTGAGATAACTCCAGAGCTCGAGGCAGAGGGGATCGCCCGTGAAGTCGTTTCCAAGATCCAGCAGATGCGTAAGCAGAACGATTACGAGATGATGGACAGGATCGTGATCACGCTTGACGCGGACGACGCTGTGAGCGCGGCTGTGGAAGAGTACAGAGATTACATCATGAAGGAGACTCTCGCAGACGAGCTCGTTTCCGGAGAAGTTGAGGAAAAGGTCAACATCAACGGACACAAGACAGGTATCGGGATCGAGAAGAAATAGAGGCAAGAGGCCGGCCGGGATCCTTTTCCGGCCGGCTTTTGTATTTAAAGTATGAAAGAGCTTAGAGACTGTACATCTGAAGAGATGAGAGAGCTTTGTGTAGAGCTCGGTGAAAAGCCGTTCCGCGCGAAGCAGATCTTTTCGTGGCTGTATAAAGGTATATCAAGCGTGCAGTCTGTGGATGAGATGTCCAATCTCCCCGTGAAGCTCAGAGAGAAGCTCAAGGAGCACGATATAGGCGTGCTCCGCGTGCTCGCACGTCAGAAGTCGGCTCAGGACGGGACTGAGAAGTATCTCTTCGAGCTCTCTGACGGAAACGCGGTCGAAAGTGTCCTGATGAGATACAGCTACGGAAACTCCGTATGTGTATCAACTCAGGCCGGATGCCGCATGGGCTGCGCCCTCTGCGCGCCAGGGCTTAACGGCCTTGTAAGAGACCTTACGGCGGGGGAGATAGTATCTCAGGTCGTGGATGTGATGAGGAACTCAAGAGTCAAAGTCAATCACGTGGTGTTCATGGGGACCGGAGAGCCTTTCGACAATTATGACAATGTCTCCGGGGCGATAAGGATCCTTACCGATCCGCTGGGCTTTGGCATGAGCATGAGGAACATCACGGTCTCGACGAGCGGCATAGTGCCGGTGATAGAAAGGTTCGGCGATGATTTTCCGCAGATAAACCTCGCCATATCGCTGCACGCGCCGAACGATGGGATCAGGGAGACGATGATGCCTGTGGCTAAGGCTTACAGCATGGAAGACCTCATCGCCGCCTGTGACGCATATGTTGAGAAGACGAACAGGAGAGTGACGTTTGAGTACGCGATGATCAGGGGGAAGAATGACAGCGACTCCTGTATGCGTGAGCTCGCGGATCTCCTGAAAGGGCACCTCGCTCATGTCAACCTGATACCTTTGAATGAAGTCGGCGAGACAGGGCTCAGATCATCGGGGCGAGGCAGGGCGCTGGAGTTCAAAGAATATCTGGAGACACACGGCGTTCCCGCGACTGTCAGGCGGGAGCTCGGGGCTGACATAGACGGAGCCTGCGGACAGCTGAGGAGCAGGATGGCAGGCCGGTAAGAATAAGAGAATGTACTGAGAAGCAATAAAAAAGCGGGTGCCGCATAAGGCATCCGCTTTAAGCTTATCTTATGGTCTTTATTTATGAGGCTCGATGACCAGAGTCTCCTCATACTCTTTGCCGTATGTGTCGATCAGTGTTTTCTCATAGTCATCATGGAAGAAGTTAAGAGCTCCGAGTGACACGAGCTCGTCGTTGAGCCATGTGAGAAGCGTTTCGTTGCCCTTGCTGACTGCAGGCGCGATAGTGTCCTGGCTGCCGAGCTCAGGAATTCCTACGACATAGCCTTTGTTCTCTGACGCGAACGCCATGACCTCTGTGTTGTCGTTGGCCCAGCAGCAGGCGTTTCCGTTCTCGAGAGCGTTCTTCGCGTTGGCGTATGTGTCGTACTTCTGGAGCTTGACATCAGGAAGGTTCTCTGTGAAGTATGTCTCCGCGGTCGTTCCCGAGATCACGATGACTTCGTCTTCAGGCTTGATCTCTTTAACGTCCTTGATGACCCTCTTTTCCGGAGATACGACTCCGAGAGATACGTTCATGTAAGGGGAGGCGAAGTCGACCTTTTCGGCTCTCTCGTCTGTCACTGTGAAGTTCGCGAGGATGATGTCGACCTTTCCTGTTTCCAGGTACTCGACTCTGTTGGCGGCCTCAGTGGACACATAATTGACTTTCACGTTGAGGTCTTCGCCGATCTGTCTGGCGAGCTCGATATCATATCCCTGATAGTCACCGTTCTCGTCTACATATCCGAACGGGCTCTTGTCTGAGAACACGCCGATATTGATCTCTCCTGATTTCTCGATCTCGTCGAGCGTGCGGTATACTGTTTTTCCGTCTTTCTTGTCTCCGCATGCAGTAAGCGCGAATACCATCGCAATGACAGCGATGAGAACTATAGCCTTCATTACATTCTTTTTCATTTTGTCTCTCCTTTGTATTGTTACAGGATCTCGTCCGGATCCTCTTCCTTCTTCACGTGTTCAAACTCGAAAGTCTTCAGGAACTGCTTTGCTCTTTCTGTCTCAGGATGGTCGAAGAAATCATCCGGTGCGCCTTCTTCAACGATCTTATGATTGTCGATGAAGATGACGCGGTCTGCTATGGCTTTCGCGAAGTTCATCTCGTGAGTGACGATAAGCATCGTGCGGTCGTGCCTCGCGAGGTCGACGATGACGTCCAGGACCTCTCTTACCATCTCCGGGTCTAATGCCGCCGTGACTTCGTCGAACAGCATTATCTCAGGATGCATGCAGAGCGCTCTCACGATCGCGACTCTCTGCTTCTGGCCTCCGGACAGCTGTCTCGGGAAGCTCTTCGCCTTATCGGAAAGGCCTACTCTCTCGAGGAGCTGCATGGCTTCCTTTTCGGCTTCAGACTTTGATTTTTTGAGTACCTTCATCGGGGCAAGCGTGATGTTGTCAAGGACTGTCATGTGAGGGAAGAGATCATAGCTCTGGAATACCATGCCGATCTTCCGCCTCACTGAAGTAAGATTTTTACTCCCCTGGCTCACGCTTTCTCCGCGGAGCTTTATGCTTCCGCCCTGGATAGGCTCCAGAGCATTGATACATCGCAGAAGCGTGCTCTTGCCGCATCCGGAAGGACCAACGATAACTATGACCTCGCCTTTGTGGACTGTCATGCTGAAGTCGTCAAGGATGACGTTACCGTCAAATTCTTTCCTGAGATGCTCGATTGTAAGTAATTCTTCTCTCATGACTTCTTAAGCCCACCTCCTTTCCAGCCAGCCGGCCAGCATGCTTATAGGCCAGCATACGATGAAATACATCAGGAATATTGTCAGATATACGCCGAAAGCGGCGTTCGGACTTGACATTCTGTTAGCCTCGATTATCTGCTGTCCGACCTTCAGGACTTCGACCACTCCTATCATGAGGACGAGGCTCGTGGTCTTTATCATACGGGTTATCAGGTTGATCGAGAGAGGTATGAGCCTCCTGACGACCTGCGGTATGATTATGTATCTGTACGTCTGCGCCTGATCCAGGCCGAGAGCGGCGCTGCTCTCATACTGATGCTTCGGGATGCTAGTCAGCGCTCCTCTTACGAGATCGCTCATCTCAGCGGTCCCCCAGAGAGTGAACACTATGATCGCGGACAGCTCTCCGGAGATATCGATCCCCATGGCCCTCGTGGAGCCGAAGAAAACGATGAAGAGGAGGACAAGCTGAGGCATTATCCTCATTATCTCCAGGAAGACCCTCGTGACGGCTCTGGTCAGCGGGTTCTTCCATGTCATCACGATGCCGATCAGGATGCCGAGCGGTATGCTGATCAGTACTGATATCATGCTTATCTCCAGCGCGACCCCGAGCCCTCCGAGAAGACGCGCGAAGTTGCTTCCCTTAAGCAGGACCTCAAGACCCAAATTCGGCATAGCGAAGCCTCCTTTCGATCAGAGTCCCAAGTATTGAAACAGGGAGCAGTATTATCAGATAGAAGAACACGAGAGGCGCCAGGCTCTCGATGGTATCGTAGTAGAGGCCGATCAGGTCCTTTGATACGAACATCAGGTCCATCAGGCTTAT
>JAZUNH010000018.1:0-6838 GCA_045604065.1 Anaerovoracaceae bacterium | reverse complement strand
AGCTGCTGTACATATTCATCAGTTACAAGAGCCTTGTCTTCAAATTTGTCTTCGACCATTCCGAACTGTCCGTTGACTGTCCCGAATCCCTGGAGGAACCAGAGTATTATCGATGAGATCACTATGACGGATCCCGCTCTCTTTATGAACGACCATCCGCGCTCCCATGTGGCCCTCAGGACGTTTCCGGCTGAAGGCACATGATACGCCGGAAGCTCCATTACGAAAGGAGCCGGCTCGCCCGCGAAGGCTTTGAACTTCTTGAGTATGATACCGGACAGGATTATCGAGCCAATGCCGATGAAATACGCTGAAGCCGCGATCCACGGAGATCCTCCGAACACAGCTCCGGCGATGAGGCCTATGATAGGGAGCTTGGCTCCGCACGGCATGAACGTGGTCGTCATGACCGTAAGCTTGCGGTCTCTGTCCTGTTCGATCGTACGGGACGCCATGATTCCCGGTATACCGCAGCCTGTAGCTACCAGGCACGGTATGAAGCTCTTTCCCGAAAGGCCGAACTGCCTGAAGATACGGTCCATCACGAAAGCTACCCTGCTCATATATCCGATGTCCTCAAGTATCGCGAGCAGCACGAAGAGCACGAGCATCTGCGGCACGAATCCGAGCACAGCTCCGACTCCCGCAACTATTCCATCCTGGATAAGGCCGTACAGCCATGATCCCTCAGCCACATGCAGGAAGCCCAGGAGACCGTCGACAGCTCCCGGCACCCACTCGCCGAATATGACGTCGTTTGTAAAGTCTGTTGCCGCGGTGCCGATAGACACCTTCCAGCTCCCCATGGCTATCGCATATACGAAGAACATTATGACCGCGAATATCGGCAGTCCGAGGATCCTGTTCGTTACGATCCTGTCTATCCTGTCGGACACCGTCATATTGTCTTTCTTCTCGCCCTTGGCTACGGCGCTTTCCGTCACCCGGGAGATATATCCATATCTCTCGTTGGTAATTATGCTTTCCGAGTCATCGTCGAGCTCATTCTCGCACGATTCTATCACCTTCTCGAGCCTTCCGGCGTCAGCGCCGAGATCCAGCTGCTGCATGACCTTCTCGTCGCGTTCGAACACCTTTACGGCGTACCATCTGAGAAGGCTGTCATCCACTTTGCCCTTAAGGGCGTCCTCGATCTCGCTCACCGCGCTCTCGACCCTGTCTCCGAACACGGCGTGAGCGGCGCCTTTTCCCGACTTCGCAGCCTTTACTGCAAGCCTGGAAGCATTTTCGATCCCCTTACCCTTCAGCGCGCTTATCTCTACAGCTTCGCATCCCAGCTCTTCACCGATCTCCCTGACGTCGATCCTGTCTCCGTTCTTCTCAACAAGATCCATCATGTTGACCGCTAAAACCACAGGGATCCCGAGCTCTGTCAGCTGAGTCGTAAGATACAGGTTCCTCTCGATGTTCGTCCCATCCACTATGTTGAGTATCGCGTCAGGCTTCTCGTTCACGAGATAGTTCCTCGATACGACTTCTTCAAGCGTGTAAGGAGAAAGCGAATAGATCCCCGGGAGGTCCTGGATGACCACGTCACTTTCGCCTTTGAGCTTTCCCTCTTTCTTCTCCACCGTTACTCCCGGCCAGTTCCCGACGTACTGGTTAGCTCCGGTAAGAGCGTTGAACAGCGTCGTCTTGCCGCTGTTCGGGTTTCCCGCTAAAGTTATCTTCAATGCCATACCGTACCTCCCTTCTAGCACACTTCTATCATCTCAGCGTCAGCTTTTCTTACTGACAGTTCATAGTTCCTGACGTTAAGCTCCATAGGGTCGCCGAGCGGCGCGACCTTGCGCACGAAGATCTCCACGCCTTTCGTTATACCCATATCCATGATGCGGCGCTTTACCGGCCCCTCACCATGCAGCCTCACGACTGTTACAGTTGCCCCTACCGGAACATCCTTAAGTGTCTTCATCCTATGCCTCCTTCTTAAAGTCAACCATTATCTTTGCCGCCATCTCACGGGTAAGCGCCAGCCTGGAGTCCCTGATCTTCACGATCATGTCTCCTCCGCGCGACTGCATGACTTTCACATGCGTCCCTGCCACAAAGCCGAGCTCACCGAGCCTCTGCCTGACACTGTCTGCCCCGAGTATCTTTGCTACAGTGACATCGTCACCTGTCTGTGTCATCAAGATCGGCATCATTATTCCTCCTGTATATACATGATTAGTTACATATAATTTAAGTTAGATGTTACTAACTTATCCATAGTTAGTCTACACTAACCTCTCGCTTCCTGTCAACCCTCCCCGCTGATTTTTGATAAAAAAAAGACACCGCAGCGGTGTCCTTTGGATTGGTGGAGCATAGGGGGATCGAACCCCTGACCTCCAGATTGCGAACCTGGCGCTCTCCCAGCTGAGCTAATGCCCCGTGACTGTCGTTTCAGACAATCAAGATTATATGATATACAGCCGATTAATGCAAGCCTTTTTTAATTCTCAGACTGCTTATTGCTGGATACCTTCTTCGCAAGGATCCTCGCTTTGTCCAGGATGCCGAGCCTTCTGTCCAGCGTCATACCGCTGAAATCGGAGATGAATACATTGCCCGGATAGAACTCATGTGAAAGCTCTTTCATCAGCTTCCTGAGGCAGTCTTTCTTCCCGGAGCGCCTGCTGAACACGCCGCTCTTCCTGAGGGCGTCAGCGGCGAAGATCTTGTTGCCCCAGACAGTCGAGTCGCAGAGCTCCAGATCCTTATCGGTCATCCTGCCCTTTTCCTTCTCGCCTGAAAGCATGCTGTATGTAAGCAGCGAGCTCAGCTTTTTCTCATCCTCGTCCCAGTATTTGATCACGCCTGACACGAAGCTGCACTTTTTCTCTTTGATGAACTGAGTCATCTCAAGGATCGTCGAAGTCGACGGCACGAGGAAATCATCTGTGAATATGATGTACTTCCCCTTCGCGGCGTCGAGAGCGGCCTTCTTGAACGAATCCCCCGAAGCGTCGATCACACGATAATTCTTTCTCTCGCTCAAAGCCTCCGGCACTTCCGCGGCAGCGGCTTTGCTCACAATGAGCTCGAACGCAGGGAAATTCTGGTTGTAGTACCCGCTTACCAGCCTTGCGGCCTTATCCGCCGGAAGAACGTCGGAAACAGCCACCGTAACAATAGGATCCGCGGCGAGAGCCTCTTTATCCATCATGCCGTCCCTCAGCCTCAGATCTTCATGCTGAGTGTATACAGTCTCTATATCCTCTTCCAGCATATTGGACATGTATTCCTTATACAGGTCCTTCAGTATCGGAAATACCCCGTCTTCTGTATTCCAGATATATCTGTAGTACACGTTCAGCACGGTGCTGTTCACGAAGCGGCGGAACAGGTTCGACCTGTAGCCCTCTATGTTGTCGAGCTTGGTCTCTATCTGTTCAGGCGTGAGCTCCGTAGTTTCAGCGTAGTACGCGCGGTCTGCCTCTATGCTCTTGTCCACGATCCTGATTATCTCGGCCATGTTGCTCTTGATGCTCTCTATCGCGCCTACGTCTATCCTCTTGGACAGCGACATCTCGTCCGCGAACGACTTCTTGACATATCTGTAGACGAGCGAAGGGATCCCTCTGATCTTTCCTTCGTTCGAATGAACGTAAGTCATTACGAAAACAGCATCCTCGCCGTGTCTTGTGTCGTTGAACCTGAGGTGATCCTTCTCTATCAGATCCCTCCTGAAACATTTGTTGCACAGGGAAAGAGACCAGTTCAGGCTCTTCGTGTACTTCCTGATATTGTGATTTTCTCCGAGCCTCTCCGTCGCCTTGATGACATGCCTCTCGTTCATGTGCACCACCTGGATCTTGCCGATGGCCATGATCACAGGCTCCTGGCTCATTCTCTTCACGTAGCGCTCTATGGCTCTCGGATATACGTAGTCGTCCGCGTCAAAGAAGCATATGAAATCGCCTGTCGCCACATCAAGCCCGGCGTTCCTCGCGCTTCCCACGCCACCGTTCTCCTTGTTTACTGGAACTATCCTCGGGTCTTTCTTCACCCACTCCTGGATCACATCCCAGGTGCCGTCTGTGGATCCGTCGTTCACGACTATGATCTCCAGATTCTCGTAATTCTGTGCTTCTACTGACTCAAGAAGCTCAGGGAGAGACTTTTCCGCGTTATATGCGGGTATTATGCATGATACTTTGTATTCTTCCATTTATTCGTCCTTCATCTGTCTGAGCATACATGTGACTCCGCGCTCGAGGCTGAAACAGCCCTTCCATCCGAGCGCCTCCAGCTTGTCCGACTTGAGCGCTGAATTCATCATCATACTGTAGCTCTTCTTCTCTGCCTCAGTTGGAAGATCGAATACCACCTTCGATCCGCCTTTCTCCGCTATCATCTCCGCTATCGCCCTGATCGTGCATATGGCGTCCGGATTTGAGATATTGTAGGCGTTGCCGCTTTCTCCTTTAAGGAGCACCGTGAGCATGGCTGAAGCGCAGTCCAGCGAATAGCAGTATGATCTCAGCTGCTCGCCTTTGCTCTTCATGACTATGTCCCTGCCCTCGAGCACGTCTCTCGTGAACTCAGCCGACGCTCTGTTGTCCGCAGGCGTTATCGTAGGCCCGTAGATGTGCCCCGGCCTCACTATCACGGCGTCGACGCCGTATTCCATGCCGTAGGCTATCACCAGGGTCTCCCCCGCTCTCTTTGACGACGGATATCCCGCCCTCTGGCT
The DNA here is from genome assembly GCA_045604065.1 of Anaerovoracaceae bacterium. GTDB lineage: Bacteria > Bacillota > Clostridia > Peptostreptococcales > Anaerovoracaceae > Aminicella. The sequence goes on along the minus strand of JAZUNH010000018.1, from coordinate 2,136 downwards.
GAGGATGTCGAGGAATCCGTACCTGTCCTCCTCGAACGGCTCCGTCAGCGACTCTTTCTGGCCGTACACCTCGCTTGACGATACGAACAGAAGCCGCTTTACCTTCTTCGCCGCGGCAAGCCTCAGCATGGCGTTAAGTCCCAGGATGTTCGAAAGCATCGTCTCCACCGGCTCTTTCATGTATATCGCCGGATTCGCATTGCTCGCCGCGTGGATGATGTAGTCGATGTCTCCATCCACCTCCACGTCGTCCCTTGAGGTCGCGTCGTACTTCAGGAACTCCATGCCGTCAGCTTCCGACACGCCCTCGAATCTCTTCCAGAGCCTGTCTTCAGATCTCGCTGCCATGATCAGCCGTATATTCGCGTCTCTGTGCCTGTTCAGCCATATTATCTGGTCAGCCACGGAGGATCCGATAAGGCCGGTACCGCCTGTCATGAGGACTGTCTTTCCGAAAAGGTCCCCGGCGTCCGGTATCGAGTTTATTGAATCCGCCACGTCTTCCCAGTAGCATTCTTTGTATCTCATCTTGAAAAGCCTCCGCTAATAGATGCTGTCCGGATCCTTCGCTCTCCTGGCCTGGAGCAGAGCCTCCATGATGTGGAGGTCGTCCATGGTCGTTATCTTCAGGTTCTCTTCAGATCCCTCAGAGAAGTAGATCGTCTCTCCAAGCTCCTGCATGAGAGTGCATGTGGCGGCCGTAGCCTCTATACCTCTCTTCGCCGCTTCCTCGTGAGCCCAGAGGAGCTTATCCAGAGTATATGTGTGCGGCGTCTGCGTACGGAAGAGCTGTTCTCTCGGGATAGAGATAGTAGACGACTTGCCCTCGTCTGTACTTCTGAACACGGCTTCCACACAAGGTATCGCCGTGATCGCGCTTCCGTATTCCCTGAAAGTCGCGATGCTGTTCGAGATGATCTCCTGCGAGACCATGCAGCGGTTGCCGTCGTGGATCATTACCACATCGTCAGGGCTGCACTCTTCTTTCAGCTTCATGAGCCCGTTATGTATCGACTCCTGTCCGGTCGCCCCTCCGGGAACGACCCACTCGAGCTTCGTGATCCCGAACTGCTTGGCGTAAGATCTCAGGACGTCCATCCATGACGGTATAGTCACCACTATTATCTTGTCGATGCTTGGATGCTTCTGGAACTTCTCAAGCGTATGGATGATCAGAGGCTTGTTCTCGACGTGGAGAAACTGTTTAGGAATATCTAGTTTCATTCTCGTGCCGGATCCGGCAGCCGTCAAAAGCGCTACTATCATTTTCACCCCTCCAAAAATGCTGTTATTCTGCTTTGTTCTGAGCGTTTACGATAAGATCTATATAGTCGTCCACACTTTCAAGTGCTTTCGATTTCATCACATTGAGGTTCTCGTCGGATACTCCCTCCGATATGGCTTTCTCCATCCTGTCGACAATGAATTTCCCGTTGAAATCACTGAGTCCTACGACTCTGTCAGGATATCCTATCATCGCCATGAGCTTGTCCACCTTATCATTCCATGACAGGATGACCGACGGTATCTTCAGCGTGAACGCCGCGATGGATGAATGCATCCTGCATGTTATAAGGGCTTTATAGCCGGCTATGGTGCTGTAGAGCTCTGTATCCGTAAGAGGACGCTCTACGAGATATTCGTCAGGGAGCTTCATCTTCTTCAGGATCCTTCTGCCCAGCTTCCAGTCTCCCGGAAGGCCGTTCGTGAAGAACTCGAACTCATATCCTCTTTTCTTAAGCTCATCCGCGATCCCGGCGAACAGGTCCACCCATTCCTTTGTTCCGAACTCGACTCCGTACCCAGTAAGGGAGTTTCCGCGGATGATGCCGATGCCTATCTTCTCGGCGTTTTCCTTACGCTCTGTGTCGTATGTCTCCTTCATCCAGAAGGCGGCGTCCGCGAGGAGCTTCACTTTCTTATCCGGCCCGGCACATAGCTGCACTGTCTCCACGCTGTCCCTCGCGGAAACATACTTCACGCACTCTGACTGGAGCGCCCTCTTCAGTACTCCCGAGAGATAGTCCTCTTCATGGAACTCTCCGGCTCTTCCTATCGCGTTATATACCACGTCTATCCCGTGCTTCTCAGCATACTCGCTCACGAGCAGAAGCGGCCAGTGATATTCGTTCCAAT
>JAZUNH010000017.1:0-16080 GCA_045604065.1 Anaerovoracaceae bacterium | reverse complement strand
ATGCAGCAGAAGCATGTCGTCGATACCATCAATGAGAAATATCCTTGGGTCGACATTGTCTTCGGGACAAACAACATGCATAGGCTGCCGCATCTCTTAAGCTCCCTTATCAGCTCGAGAGTGGACGGAAACGAGAAGAAGGAACGGGAGATCCTCGACCAGGCAGAAGGGATAGTCGAAGGCCTTCCCTCAGAGAGGCTGCATAAATGCAAGGCGCTGGTCAACATCATGTACGGATGCAACAACTTCTGCACTTACTGCATAGTCCCGTATACGAGAGGACGCGAAAGGAGCAGGGCGCCGGAAGAGATACTGAAGGAGATATGCCGGCTCGCCGCTGACGGAGCAAGAGAAGTAATGCTTCTCGGGCAGAATGTGAACTCCTACAGGGGAGTATGGCAGAAAGACGGAAGAAAGTGCACGTTCGCGGAGCTCATACAGGAGATAGCGAAGACAGACGGGATCGAGCGCATACGCTTCATGACGTCGCATCCGAAGGATATATCCGACGAGCTCATCGGTCTTTTCAGGACGTGTCCGAAGCTCTGTCATAACATACATCTCCCGGTACAGGCGGGAAGCGACGCTGTGCTTAAGCGGATGAACCGCCATTACACAAAAGAATCATATCTCGAAAAAGTGAAGAAGCTCCGCGAGGCCGCGCCTGATATCACGATGTCGACGGACATAATAGTCGGGTTCCCGGGAGAGACCGAGGATGATTTCAAGGAAACGCTTGATCTCGTTAATGATGTAAGATACGACTCGGCGTTCACTTTTCTCTATTCCAGGCGGCGCGGGACGCCGGCGGAAAGCTATGAGGACCAGATACCTGAAGACGTGATGCACGAGCGGTTCGGAAGGCTCGTGGACGCGATAGACAGGATAAGCGCGGAGAAAAACAAAGCATATGAAGGCCGGGTCGAGGAAGTGCTCGTAGAGGGCAGGAGCAAGAGAGACCCGAAGACATACGCCGGGAGGACTGACGGCTTCAAGCTCGTCAACTTCTCATCGGACGAGGACCTTACCGGACAGTTCGTGAAGGTAAGGATAACAAAAGGAAAAACGTTCAGTCTTGAAGGAGAGCTGGAAGATGGCAGATAACAAGCTGGGAAAGATCCATATCTACTATGGCAACGGAAAAGGAAAGACGACATGTTCCGTGGGCCTCGCGGTGAGGGCCGCGGGATGCGGTAAGAAGGTGCTTTTCATACAGTTCATGAAGACGGGGAAGAGCAGCGAGATAAAGATGATCGAGGGCCTTCCGGGTATCGAGGTCATGGAAGCTCCGCGCATGAGGAAATTCTCGTTCAACATGACTGATGAAGAGAAGAAGGAGATGCTCGAGCAGGACAACTGCGTCCTTGGCATGATACGGCATAAAGTGGAGGATGGAGAATATGATCTCCTCGTCATGGACGAGTCTCTGGGGTCATGCCATAAGGGATTCCTGGACGAGGCGCTCCTCATCGATTTCCTGAAGAACAAGCCTGAGCATCTTGAAGTGGTCATGACGGGACGCCACCCTGACGACACGCTGATCGGGATGGCAGACTATGTTACAGAGATGCATAAGGTAAAGCATCCTTACGACAAAGGCGTAATGGCGAGAAAAGGCATAGAATTCTAAAGGGGGACAAATGGGTAATCTAAAAAGAAATCCGATGATTCCTGTCATCATGATATTCATCCTGATGGCTGTAAACAGCCTCATGAGAGGCGGCTACTCCGATCCTATGGACTGGCTAATGGACAAGCTTATGATCCTTCCGGGGATAATAATAGGTCTGTCATTCCATGAGTTCGGCCATGCTGTCGTATCGACGAAGCTTGGTGATCCGACTCCGAAGCAGCAGGGAAGAGTAACGGTAAATCCGCTCGCGCACATAGATCCTGTCGGGATGCTGTGCCTGATATTCTGCGGCTTCGGCTGGGGCATACCTGTACAGATCAATCCTTCGTACTATAAGAACAGAAGAAGAGACGAAATAATGGTCGGCCTTGCTGGAGTCACGATGAACCTGATACTCGCGGTAGTGTTCAGCCTTCTGTGCGGACTTGTCAATACTATCGACGCGGGATCGGAGGCCGGCGCTTTTGCTGAATTCTATACGGTCCTGATGACGGTCCTCTACTACACAGTGTTCATCAACGTGGTGCTGATGGTGTTCAACCTCCTTCCGGTGCCGCCTCTTGACGGATTCGGGATAGTCGACAACCTGTTCGATCTGAAAAAATACAGCTGGTATGACACGATATACAGATACGGCTATTTCATCCTTATTTTCCTGGTGCTGCTGGGAGTGGTGAGCGCCGTTCTGACGCCTGTGACGGCCCTGGTGATGAAGCTTCTGAGTCCTCTTATGGGTATGATGTAGCGTATAGAATGACTGTTTTAATAATTATTAGCACTCTTTTGTATAGAGTGCTAATTTTTTGTTTACTTTTGTTTTCCCGAGGTATACAATGTATATAGGATTTGATGATTTGACCGGAAGGGGTGATATATATGAGTGATAACTATACGAACAACGCGCAGAGCGCTTTGATCGAGGCTCAGGATCTCGCCGTATCCCTCGGGAACAGCGAAGTGACTCCGGAGCATCTTCATCTTGCGCTCTTAAAGCAGGACAAGGGGCTTATCCCTAAGCTTCTTGAATACATGGACGCCAAGCCTGATCTTCTCATGGCAGACCTCAACGATGAGGTGAACAGGCTCCCTAAGGTCTCGGGAGACGCCGGCCAGGCATACGCATCAAGGCAGCTCTCACAGGTGATAAGCGAGGCCGGGAATGTCGCGGGGCGCTTCAAGGATGAATATATCAGCGTGGAGCATCTCTACATAGCTCTGCTGAACGTGGATCCTCCGGTATCAGGTAAGCTGTTCAGAAGATACGGCATTACGAAGGAGAAGTTCCTGGACGCCCTCACAAAAGTCAGAGGGAACCAGAGGATAACGAGCGACAATCCGGAAGACAACTACGACGCTCTTTCAAAATACGGAAGAGACCTGGTCGACATGGCGAAGGAAGGAAAGCTCGATCCTGTCATCGGGAGAGACTCTGAAATAAGGCACACTATACAGATACTGTCCAGGCGCACCAAGAACAACCCTGTGCTCATCGGCGAGCCGGGCGTAGGAAAGACGGCAGTCGTGGAAGGGCTCGCGCAGAGGATATACGCGGGCGACGTGCCTGAGGGCCTTAAGGAAAAGACGATATTCGCTCTCGATATGGGAGCCCTCATCGCGGGAGCAAAGTACAGAGGAGAGTTCGAGGAGAGGCTTAAGGCGGTACTGAACGAGATCGAGAAGTCGAACGGAAGGATAATCCTGTTCATAGACGAGATACATAACATCGTAGGCGCCGGGAAGACCGAAGGCTCTATGGACGCGGGCAACCTGCTCAAGCCTAAGCTTGCCAGAGGCGAGCTGCACTGCATAGGAGCGACGACGCTCGACGAATACAGGAAGTATATGGAAAAAGACGCTGCTCTCGAGAGGAGGTTCCAGAAAGTGCTCGTCGACCAGCCGTCAGTGGAGGACACCATTTCTATCCTGAGAGGACTGAAAGAGAAGTTCGAGATCCATCACGGGGTTAGGATAACGGACAGCGCCCTAATCGCGTGCGCTACGCTCTCAGACAGATACATAAGCGACAGATTCCTTCCTGATAAGGCGATCGACCTCATGGACGAGGCCGCAGCCAGGATCAGGACGGAGATCGACAGCATGCCCGCGGAGCTCGACGAGATATCTCGTAAGATAATGCAGCTCGAGATCGAGAAACAGGCGCTCTCAAAAGAGACGGATAAGGGCTCCAGGTCGAGGCTCGAGACGCTTGAGAAGGAGCTCTCGGAGCTCAAGGACGAAGACGCGAAGATGCGCGCCCAGTGGGAGAGCGAGAAGAAAGATATAGCCGCGAGCAAAGAGATCAAGAAACAGATCGAGGACGTACGACATCAGATAGAAGTCGCGCAGAAGGAATATGATCTTGAGACTGTAGCCAAGCTCCAGTACGGCACATTGCCTGAGCTCGAGAAGAAGCTTGAGGAAGCCAAGCAGAAAGAACAGGATGATAAGAGCGAGAAGCTGCTTTCCGAAGAGGTCGGAGAGAACGAGATCGCCGAGGTCGTATCCGGATGGACAGGGATACCTGTGTCCAAGCTGGTAGAGACTGAGCGCGAAAAGCTTCTGAGATTCCCGGAGATCCTGCATAAGAGAGTAATAGGGCAGGATGAGGGAGTAAAAGCTGTAGCCGAGGCGATCATCAGGGCGAGAGCAGGGCTAAAGGACGAGAAGAGGCCTATCGGCTCTTTCATATTCCTCGGACCGACCGGAGTAGGAAAGACAGAGCTCGCCAAGGCTCTTTCAGAGTCGCTGTTCGACACAGAGAAGAATATGATAAGGATCGACATGTCGGAGTACATGGAGAAGCATTCAGTCTCCAGGCTCGTCGGGGCTCCTCCGGGATATGTCGGATACGACGGGGGCGTACAGCTCACAGAGGCTGTCAGGCGCCACCCGTACAGTGTTATACTGTTTGATGAGATCGAGAAGGCCCATCCTGACGTGTTCAACATCCTGCTGCAGCTTCTTGACGACGGAAGGCTTACGGACAACCAGGGAAGGACTGTGGACTTCAAGAACACGATCGTCATCATGACATCCAACATCGGAAGCGCCGACCTTATCGAGAACATCAAAGAAGACGGCACGATCGATCCTGAGGTGAAAGACAGGGTCGAAGGCCAGCTCAAGCAGTACTTCAGGCCTGAGTTCCTGAACAGAGTAGACGACATAATAGTGTTCAGCCCGCTCACGAGAGAACAGATAATAGGCATCATAGGACTTCAGATGAAGGATCTTGAGGCAAGGCTCGCGGAGAGAGATATAACTCTGGAGCTTACCGATAAAGCGAAAGATCATGTCGCTGAAGAGGCGTATGATCCGGCTTACGGAGCGAGGCCTGTCAAGAGATACATCCAGGCTCACATCGAGACAGAGATCGCGGGCATGATCATAAAAGGTGATGTTACAGACGGCTGTCATATCGTGATAGACGCGGATGACAGCGGTCTCAGGTTCGAAGTAAAATAAAGTGTGTGAGGTATCGTCATGTCAGAGGAAATGAAAGCCGGTCAGGAGTGCGCTCCTGTAAAAAAGACGGAAGATGATCCGGGGTTCCCGGAAGGTGAAGCGGGAGAGAAGATGCTCACGCGTATGAACGAGCATCACAGCCCGCTGAGATCATGGGGGTTCAGCCATATCAGCTGGCGCCCGGGCATGGAGATCCTTGACGTCGGCTGCGGAGGCGGAGCGGCGGTAAAGGAGATGCTGAAGCTGTCCGAGGGAAGTATCGTAAAGGGAGTCGACTATTCGGAGAAGAGCGTCGAGATGTCGAGAAAGCTCAACGCTGAAGAGATCGAGTACGAGCGCTGCCTGATAGAGAAAGCCGACGCTGCCAGGCTGCCTTACGTGGACAAGGCGTTCGATCTCGTTACGGCGATCGAGACGGTATATTTCTGGAAAGACCCTGAAGCCGCATTCCGTGAGATAAGGAGAGTGCTGAGGAAGGGCGGTATGTTCGCGGTCCTCATGGAGGCAAGCGAGCCTTCCGTGGAAGACACCGGATTTGCTACGCCTATGCGTATATACTCTGAGGACGAGCTTAGTGAAATGATGAAAAAAGCCGGCTTTGAATCATGTGAGTCAAAGCGCGGCGAAGGTGAGAATATAATGGTGACAGGGATAAAATAATATCATCTGCTCATCCGTTTCTCGGTATTATCGAGATGTGCAAGCATGGCTTTCACGCCCTGCTGCGCATCTCTTTTTTTGATCGCGTCGTATATCGCCCGGTGCTCCGTAAGTACGTCTCTGAGATAGTCCGGGGCGAAATAGTTCTCCGGCCGGAGCTCTCCAACGTACAGGTCGTATCTGTTGAGCAGACGCTCCAGAAAGCTGTTATGCGTCGAATGGTGTATCATCTTATGAAAAGCTGAATTGATGGTCATCATCCTGTTTATATCGTTCTTATCGGTGTAGAATTCCATGAACTCGAACAGCTCGTCAAGGCCGGCTATATCCTGCCTGTCAGCGTTCTCTATCGCTCTTCTTATCGCTATTACCTCAGCGCCTCTCCTGAGCTCGAGCAGGTCGTCGGTGTCTTCCCCGGAAAAGCCGGATATGAACGCGCCGCGGTTCTTCTCGAGTGTAACGAGTCCCTCTGACTCCAGCCTTCCGAGAGCTTCTCTTACCGGGGTCCTGCTGACCTTGTAGTGGCTGCATATGCTCTGCTCGGTGAGGCGTGATCCGCGCGTGAACGTCCCGCTTATGATATCCTCGCGGATATTGAGGTATATGGTCTCCGGAAGAGATCTTTCCGAAGTGTCTTCTTCAAGATACTGTCTTATGGACATGGCGTCCTCCTTTGTTCATGAAATCGTATACAATTTTATCACATTTGTCAAAGGGAATGATGAGATGTATACTTTTGTATGAAAAGGAGGCTGTATCATGGCAGGCAAAAGGACGCTGACGAAGAAACAGGCAGAGCTTGCTCTGGACATGCTGAAAGAAGAATATCCTGACGCGGGATGCGCGCTCGTCCATACGAACGTGTTCGAGCTTCTTGTAGCTACGGTGCTTTCAGCCCAGACTACGGACGTCAGCGTGAACCAGGTGACTCCTGATCTGTTCAGGGCATATCCTGATGCTGAAGCGCTCGGGAAAGCCGATCCGGTAGATGTTGAGAAATACATAAAGCGGATAGGGATGTACCACCAGAAGGCGAAGAACATAGTAGGCCTTTCTGAAAAGCTGTCTGAACAATACGGCGGTGAAGTGCCGCAGGACAGAGCGAAGCTGGAGGCGCTCCCCGGGGTCGGGAGGAAGACGGCTAACGTGGTGCTCTCGGTTGGATTCGGAGAACAGCACATAGCTGTGGACACTCACGTCTTCAGGGTATCGAACAGGATAGGGCTCGTCCATGAGAAGGACGCTCTTCATACAGAGCAGGCACTCATGAAAAAGCTCCCGGGAGACAGACTCACGGAAGCGCATCACAGCCTGATATTCCACGGCAGGAACTGCTGCCACGCCAGGAGCCCGCAGTGTGACAGGTGCTGCATAGCGGGGCTGTGCCAGAAAAATCTGTAAAGCAAAGCCGGAGAGGAACAGGTCTTCTCCGGCTTTTTGATGTCTTTATACAGAGCGCTGCTACTTTATGAGCAGGCCTCCTACTTCCGCGAAGTAGTCCGGAAGCTCGTTGTCTTCGATCCATTTAAGCTCTATTCCGAACAATTCGGCAGTAGTCTTTCCGAGATCTGCCCCCAGAGATTCAAGAGAGTGGTGCATCTTCTCAGGATGACGGCACGGCTTCCCGATCTTCCTCGCGCAGTTTCCGTAGCCGCATGCTATGCAGCTTCCCGGGATGAGGGCGTTGCTTTCAGGGTATATCTTTTCCAGGCTGACAAGCTGCTCCAGCAGTCCCGCGATGTTGCCGTCGATCAGCTTGTTGATGTTGAAGCTGTCGCCTTCGCCACCGTTCCGTATCTGTCCCTTCACAGCTTTTTTGCCGCTTTCACTTATCCAGTCGTCTGCCTTGGGCTTATCATTCGCAAAGTCCTCGGCTACTGACTTCCTGTAGTCTGCCTTGTCCTTATCGGTCATGATGAGCTTCCTGCATACGACGATCAGGCTGTGGAACGAATGCCAGTAATCTAGTGTATCGAATTCATTGAACGGAGGGCATGACCAGCTCCATCCGTAGACAGGGCAGAGCTTGCACTTGTCCTGGAAGAGCTCGATATCGCAGTACCGGTCCAGATAGTCATCTACTGTAATTATCTTTTCATATGTTTCGGCTTTCATGTTTTCATTCTCTTTCTGATATGTGATACCGGCCTTAAAGCACGTCTATTATCTCGGCCGGCGTTTCTATGAAGTATTCGGGCTGATCGTCAGTCACCCCGGATACCGCCTTGACAGGCTTCCCTGATCCGTCGCGTATGACTTCATACGTCTTGGTCCACATCACGAGGGCGTAGTCGACTCCCGCGTTATGTGATGTGAGCAGGTCGAACACCGCGTCTCCCACATAGAGAGACTTTTCGGCTTCCGATCCCATGAGCCAGAGCGCTTTGTCGATAGGCTCCGGGTCAGGCTTGTGTCTTTCTGTATCTTCACATACCACGATAGCGTCAAAATAATCTTTGATATCGAACATTTCGAACAGAACGTCCGCGGTCTCCTTATGCCTGGAAGTCACGAGCCCTGTCTTAAATCCCGCGTCATGGATCTGACCGATCGCCTCCAGTACTCCTGGGAAGGCGTGTACGAGCTGCGGGAGGCGTGTTATCTGCCAGTCGCGGTAGATGCTGACCACCTCGTTGACAGGAGTCTCAGGGAAAAACTTATGAAGGCTCGCGTCGAGCTGCTCTCCGAATGTGGAGAGGCACGCGGCCTCGTCATACTGTCCCGGCTTAAGCACGTCGTATGTGTGCTTCCAGGCGCCCAGAACAGCAGGCGTGGAGTCTACGACTGTCCCGTCAAAATCAAAAAGAACGGTATCATAATTTGACATTTTCTTTACCTCTTTATTATGCTAAAATTATACAGACAGAATCATTTGTTTGCAAGTGGGGTGATCATTTTGAAGAAACTTGTAGTCGTGGATATGCAGAACGATTTCATCGACGGATCTCTCGGGACAAAAGAAGCCGAAGCGATAGTCGAGAACGTAAAAGACAAGATCGGACAGTACAATGCTTCGGACGTATATGTGACGATGGACACACACGGGCCTAACTATCTGAACACTCAGGAAGGACAGAACCTGCCTGTCGAGCACTGTATCAGGGGAACTGACGGCTGGCAGCTGTCTCCGGCGATAGAGGAGATGCTCAGGGACGCGAAGGTCTTCGAGAAGCCGACTTTCGGATCGGTGGATCTTGCGGAGGCGCTTAAAGAGCTGGCGGGAGAAGATTATCCTGACGGAGAGGGCATGGAGATAGAGCTTGTCGGCCTGTGTACCGACATATGCGTCGTATCAAACGCGCTTCTCATCAAGGCGTATCTTCCGGAGGCTGAGATTTCGGTGGATCCTTCATGCTGCGCCGGGGTGACTCCGGAGTCACATGAGGCGGCGCTGGCCACTATGAGGATGTGCCAGATAAAATGCTGAGAAATCAAAAACGCCGCGGGTCATCCCGCGGCATTTCTTTTTTTGTTCTTTAGAATGTCGTATGTTTCAGGTCTCCCTCGATTATGTGGAGATCATACGGCTCAAACTTTACGTTCCTGTAAGCGTCAACGTCAAGCTTCGTGTCGTCCCAGTCGGATCGGATCTCGCCGTTCTGCTTGATTATGATGTCATACAGGATGTCATATGTCTTTCCGTCCTCAGGATCCGTTTCGACGATCGTGCTGTATGGGAGCGTCTTGTGATATGTGAGCTCCAGCCCGTGATAGTCGAAGTGGAACCCGCATCTCATGCGGCACCCGTCTAGCCCCGTATAGTCTGCGATCTTGTTGAGGTCCGCGAGGATAGGATCGTGCTCGCGGTCGTACAGGTTCTCCGGTGTTGTGGCCGTGTAGTCGAACCTGAACTGTACAGGTATCCCGTATCCGGTCCAGCGGTCAAGATATTCCGGAAGCTTCTCTGCCGGATAATCCTTATACAGGACGCAGTTCACGCGTACCGGGCATTTCAGCTCCGCAAGATATGAATCCGGCGTCTCCGTAACATAGTGCTGCAGGTGACGCGAGATGTTGATGCAGGTCAGCTTGTCTTTGTTATGCTCGGTGAACTCGATAAGGTCTTCTTTGCTCTGGCCGTCAAATACCGGAAGAGTAGTGTTTATGAAAAGCCTGTGCGTATCCGGGATAAGGTCTATCATCTTCTGCAGGCTCTTCCTGTTAGCCAGGGGCTCTCCTCCGGTGAATACAAAGTCACAGTAAGGAGTTATCGAGTCCATGGTCCTGATCGATTCCTCGATCCTGTCCTGGTCGAACCAGGATGTGTCTGCATATTCTCCCTTGTTGATACAGAACGGGCAGTGGTTGCCGCAGTCATATGGGGCAAAGACGGTGACAGTAGCTCCGCCTTCTCTTGTCTTGTAAGGATTACTCATTATTCTGCAGTCCTTTCATAATTGCTATGATGTCGCCGACTATCGCGCTTCCTGTCGGAAGAGCTCCTGCGCCTTTTCCGTAGAACATGAGCTCACCAACGGCATCTCCGTCGAGATAGATGGCGTTGAATTCGTTAGAAACTGATGCGAGAGGGTGGTCCAAAGGGATCTCCTCAGGCTTTACGTAATATTCAAGGCCGGAGTCCGTGAGAGACGCGTGAGCGATAAGCTTGATCACGCATCCTCTGTTGTATGCGGCCTGTATGTCTTCCATCGTTACGTCCGTTATGCCTGTAGTCGGTATCAGACGCGGATTGATATATTTACCCATCGCGAGGACCATCAGCAGGCAGAGCTTGTTTGCGCAGTCGATGCCTTCGACGTCTGCGGTAGGATCAGGTTCAGCGAATCCGTTCTTCTGCGCGTCAATAAGCGCGTCTTCATATTTCTGGCCCTGCTTGAGCATCTTGGTGAGGATATAGTTCGTCGTCCCGTTGAGTATGCCCATGATGTCGGTAAAATGGTTCCCCGACAGCTGTTCCTGGATCGTAGTCAGAATAGGTATGCCGCCGCCTACGGCAGCCTCGAATTTAAAATACGCGCCGCTTTCCCTGGCCGCGTCGTTCAGCAGGTCATAATTGGCCGCGACAGCGGCTTTGTTCGGCGTTACGACACTGATGCCTTTTTTGAGGGCTCTCGTCATTATAGTGACAGGAAAATCCATACCGCCGAGCGCCTCGACGATGATGTCGGTCTCACCGGATTCAATGATAGAATCGATGTCAGTCGTCTGAAGGGCAGGGTCGGCATTGTGCTTTTTCAGCTGGTTTTCGTCTTTCTCGAGTATGTTGGTTATCGCATAGTCGACGCCTGCTCTCTCCATGATTATGTCACGGTTCTTCGTCAGTATGTCATATGTTCCTCCGCCGACCGTTCCCAGTCCGAGGAGGGCTATGTTCACTCTCTTCATATATTGCCTCCAATTATACATAGTTATATTACCACAAAATGACGTAAATTGCGCAAAAAAGAATATTAAGTGATAAAATAGAAAAGGCATGATGTGCACAAAAAAGCATTAAGGAGGTAATAATGGCGCTTCACATTGTTTTTGTAGAGCCGGAGATACCGTCTAACACAGGAAATATCGCGAGGACATGCGCGATCACGAACTCTGTGCTCCATCTCGTCAGGCCTCTCGGATTCAACATAGACGAGAAGTCGGTGAGAAGGGCAGGGCTGGACTACTGGCCATACGTGGATCTTGAAGTCCATGACAGCTTTAAGGACTTTCTGGATGAGTACAGCGGCCGGAGGATGTTCCTCGCGACCACTAAAGGCCCGAGGCTCTATACTGACGTCGAATACCGTGATGAGGATATGATCCTTTTCGGCAGGGAAACGGCAGGGCTCCCGAGGCCTTTCATTGAAGAACATAAAGATATGGCGATAAGGATACCGATGAGCGAGAACACAAGGCTCAGGTCGCTTAATCTCGCGAATTCGGCGAACATAGTCATCTACGAGGCGCTGAGGCAGCTCGGGTTCCCGGGACTCGCGTGATCCCGGTGCTGTATCCGTTGAGTTTTGTACAGCTGTGTTGTATAATCAAACTGAAGCATTATGCACGCAGTGCATGATAGCTTTTGTATTTTCAATAAAGACAGGAGATCAAAATGAAGAAGACAATCAGAGACATCGATCTTAACAACAGAAAAGTGATCGTGAGATGCGATTTCAACGTTCCTCTGGACGACGCAGGGGAGATAACAGATGATACGAGGATCAGGGCAGCGCTTCCTACGATCCAGTATCTTCTGGATCACGGCGCCGGCATCATACTGATGTCGCACCTTGGAAGGCCTAAGGGAGAGCCTGACCGGAAATACTCGCTCAAAGTAGTGGCAGAATATCTTGAAGAGCTGCTCGGGCACGAGGTCGAGTTCATGGACGTCGACGAAGTGGTAGACGAGACGGTAAGAGAAAGAGCAGCCGCCCTTATCCCGGGCGAGATCATCATGCTCCAGAACGTCCGCTTCCATAAGGAAGAGACAGACAACGATCCCGGATTCGCGAAAGAGCTCGCGGATCTCGCGGAAATATTCGTACAGGAAGCGTTCGGTACTTCACACAGAGCACACGCGAGCACGGCGGGTATCGCAGACTACATTCCTGCGGTCTCGGGATTCCTGATCGAGAAAGAGGTTAAGTTCCTCGACGCGGCCGTGAACGATCCTGAGAGACCTTTCGTCGCTATTATGGGCGGCGCCAAGGTGGGAGACAAGATCAAGGTGATCGAGAACCTGCTCGAAAAGGTCGACACACTGATCATCGGCGGAGGAATGTCATACACATTCTTCAAGGCACAGGGATATGAGATAGGGAAATCTCTTCTCGACGCGGAGAATATCGACCTCGCGAAGATGCTGATGGAGAAGGCGGAGGAGAAGGGCGTCAAGTTCATGCTTCCTGTCGACACAGTCTGTGCCGATGAATTCTCCAACGACGCAAACAGAGCGACATACGCGATCGATTCGATTCCTGAAGACATGATGGGAATGGATATCGGCGAAAAGACACAAAAGCTTTACGCTGAAGAGATAAAAAATGCGAAGACGGTAGTCTGGAACGGACCTATGGGAGTGTTCGAGATGCCTAATTTCGCTGGGGGTACACGCGCTGTAGCCGAGGCAATGGCTGAGAGCGAGGCTATTACTGTCATCGGCGGCGGAGATTCTGCTGCGGCGGTAGAAGGATTCGGCCTTGGAAGCAGGATGACTCATATCTCTACAGGCGGCGGCGCGTCACTTGAGTTCCTGGAAGGCAAAGAGCTTCCTGGTATCGCCGTGATCGAGGATATGCCAGAAGCTTCATCGGAAAGAGTTCCGTTCATCTGCGGTAACTGGAAGATGTTCAAGACTCCTGAAGAGACAAGAGCTTTCGCTGACGCGTTCAACCAGAAGGTGTTCAAGACCGGAAGAAGGATCGGCATCTGCGCTCCGTTCGTAGACCTGGACGCTCTTAAAGAAGGTTTTGAGGGCACATGGGTCGACTATGGCGCGGAGAACGTTCATTATCTGGATGAGGGAGCATACACAGGTGAAGTTTCTCTTCCGATGCTGAAGGCGATCGGAATGAAGCTCGTCATCATCGGGCATTCAGAGAGAAGACAGTACTTTGCTGAAACAGACGAGACGTGCAATCTCAAGCTCAAGAAAGTTCTTGACGAAAGCGACATCACGCCTATCCTGTGCGTCGGCGAGAACATCGACATAAGGAAAGCGGGAGGCCATCAGGAACATGTTGAGAAACAGGTAAGAGCCGACTTCGACGGCATAAGCGCTGATAAGGCTGCAAAGACGGTCATCGCGTACGAGCCTATCTGGGCTATCGGTACGGGCGAGACGGCGACTCCGGAACAGGCTGAAGAGATGTGCGCGCACATCAGGTCGGTCCTCGCGGACATGTATGGAAAGAAGACAGCAGATCAGGTGATCATCCAGTACGGCGGAAGCGTCAAGCCTGATAACGTGAACGATCTCATGGCCAAGCCTGACATCGACGGAGCCCTTGTGGGAGGCGCCAGCCTTGACCCTGACAAGTTCGAGCAGATCGTTGACTTCGAGTAAAAAACCTTGATTTTATACATCTGGTATGATAAACTCAAATGGTTGTAATCGGAGGAATTATTATGTATACAGTTTTAATGGTAATCATGGCGGTAGTGAGTGTAGTGCTTATTCTGAGCGTACTGCTCCAGGAAGGCAACAGTGACGGACTTTCGGGTTCGATCGCAGGCGGCGCTGAACAGCTTTTCGGTGAGAAGCGCGGCCGCGGCTATCAGGGTATCCTTGAGAAGATCACAGTTGTTTCGGCAGTACTCTTCATGGTGCTTGCGCTTGTACTCGTCGTTTTGGCCGGTAAATAGCCGGTCTTCTCAATTGATTTTGAGACTATAGGTGCTTTGAACAGAAGAGGAGGTTAATCAGTATGTTGATGTATGTTGCTCCTGTATGTGCGGCTGTAGCCCTGGTCGTTGCGTTTATCCTCGCAAGCTGGGTAAAAGGCCGCGAAGAAGGAACAGACAGGATGAAGGAAATTGCCGGACACATCAGAGAGGGTGCTTTCGCTTTTCTGAAGAGTGAGTACAAGTTCATGATCATCGTAGTTGCGGTCGTGTTCGTTCTCATTTTCTTCTTTGTGAACAAAGTGACAGCAGTCCTGTATCTCATCGGCGCCGGGCTATCAGTATTGGCTGGATTCTTCGGTATGTATGTTGCGACTCTCGGTAACGTAAGGACCGCGAACGCAGCAAGAGAATCAGGCATGTCGAGAGCGCTGAAGGTAGCGTTCAGGAGCGGAGCCGTTATGGGACTCTGCGTCGCGGGCCTCGGTCTGCTCGGACTGTCAGTCATTTTTGTAGCCCTTGACTACGCCACGGTCGTTCAGTGCGTCACAGGATTCGGATTCGGAGCTTCTTCAATGGCTCTGTTCGGAAGAGTAGGCGGCGGCATATACACCAAGGCTGCCGACGTCGGCGCTGACCTGGTAGGTAAAGTCGAGGCCGGGATCCCTGAGGACGACCCTAGGAACCCTGCGGTCATCGCCGATAACGTAGGAGATAACGTAGGAGACGTAGCCGGCATGGGATCAGACCTGTTCGAGTCATATGTCGGATCCATCATCTCAGCGATTACCCTGGCTGCCGTTGCGGCACAGGAAGCTGAGGTATCGGGAGCGTTCAGCGAGGAGACGGCAGCGCTGTTCCCGCTTCTTCTGTCAGCTATAGGTCTTATCGCATCGGTCATCGCAGTTCTCTTCGTAAGAGGAGGCGGCAAGAATTCAGATCCTGCTAAGCAGCTTGACCTTGCCACATACGTTAGTGCTGTGATAGTTATCGCCGCATCGATCTTCCTCTGCAATAAGATGCTCGGAAGCTACAACTACGCATGGGCGATCATAGCAGGACTCGTGGTAGGCGTAGCCATCGGTAAGATCACAGAGGTCTACACATCAGCAGACTTCAAGCACGTAAAGCATATCGCCGAGGAATCGCAGACCGGAGCCGCAACGACGATCATCAGCGGACTTTCCGTTGGAATGATGTCGACTATGCTTCCGATCATCTGCATCGTGCTCGGCATCTATATCGCATACAACTTTGCGGGAGTTTACGGGATCGCTCTTTCAGCGGTAGGCATGCTTTCGATCACAGGCATCACCGTAGCGGTAGACGCATACGGACCTGTATCTGATAACGCCGGCGGCATCGCTGAGATGTCCGAGCTCCCTGAGGAGGTAAGAAACATCACAGACAAGCTCGACGCGGTAGGAAACACTACAGCAGCTATCGGAAAAGGATTCGCTATCTGCTCGGCTGCCCTTACAGCGCTCGCTCTGTTCGTTTCATATGCCAAGGTGGTCAACCTTGACAGCATCGACCTTCTGCACCCGATCGTAATAATCGGACTGTTCATCGGAGCAATGCTTCCGTTCGTATTCTCGGCCCTGACAATGAGCTCGGTCGGAAAGGCAGCGAACCAGATGGTACAGGAAGTCAGAAGACAGTTCAAGGAAGACGCCGGCATCATGGCCGGTACATCCAAGCCTGACTACACAAGGTGCGTAAACATTTCCACACAGGCTGCTCTGAAGGAAATGATCGCTCCTGGACTTATGGCTATCATCGTACCTGTCGCGGTAGGTAAAGTATTCGGAGCACAGTGCCTCGCAGGTCTTCTTGCGGGAGCTCTCGCATCCGGAGTAAAGATGGCTATCATGATGTCAAACGCAGGAGGAGCATGGGATAACGCCAAGAAGTATGTTGAGGAAGGTCACTTCGGAGGCAAGGGTTCTGAGACTCATAAGGCTTCCGTAGTAGGAGATACGGTAGGAGATCCGTTCAAGGATACATCCGGCCCGTCGATCAATATCCTCATCAAGCTG
>JAZUNH010000016.1:0-53256 GCA_045604065.1 Anaerovoracaceae bacterium | reverse complement strand
CCCCGTAACAGGCCATGGACTTGATGGAGTCCGAGAGATGTCTTCCGCGTACAGCGGGAGGAATCAGGGTGGTACCGCGGAATATGTATTTCGTCCCTGGGGCTGCTAAGCGCAGCTTCAGGGTTTTTGTCAATAAAGGAGAAAAAAATGAGAAGTATTTATCTGAGTGACATTACCATGTCGATGCCGGTAAGAAGCGGAGGATATGATCTTTCTTTCAGGGAGAAGATCGAGGTCGCCAAGCTTCTGGACAGGACAGGGATCCAGGTCATCGAGACAGCGGCTGTGAAAGAAAAGCGTACTGACAGCCTGCTTATCAAGTCGATCGCGAGCGCTGTAAAGGACAGCATAGTCGCGGTTCCGCTCGTGCTTACGGACAAAGATACGGTAAAGATCACATGGAACGCCCTTAAAGAGGCGAAAAAGCCGCGTCTTCAGGTAGTCGCTCCGGTAAGTACCGTTCAGATGGAATATATATCCAGGATGAAGCCGGCGGATCTCATAAGCAGGATCAAGGCTCTTGCCAAAGAGGCTTCCAAAGTCTGCGCCGAGGTCGAATTCGTCGCCTGGGACGCCGGAAGGAGCGAAGCCGATTTTCTGAAAGAGGCCGTGGACGCGGCGGTAAAGGCGGGAGCGACGATGGTGACGCTCTGCGATACCGCGGGGAATCTTCTGCCGGAAGAGTTCTACGACAGAGTGAAGAACGCGAAAGAACAGCTGCCGGAGGGAGTGCGCCTCGGAGTCATGGTGTCAAACGAGCTTTCCCTTGCTGACGCCTGCGCGGTCTCAGCGCTGCAGGCCGGAGCTGACGAAGTGAAGGTGTCCGCGTGCGGCGGATTCACATCTTCGCTTGAGGGCCTGGTACACATCCTGAAAGTAAGAGGAGTGGAAAACGGCATTTCATGCGACGTGCATGATACAGAGCTCAAGCGGATCGTGAACCAGATAAGAAGGATCTGCGAAGAAAAGGGATCGGGGACGTCCACATACAGCAGCGAGGTCCACGATGAGCAGGGAGTCGTCCTTACGATCCATGATGACATGGCCGCTGTTACAAAGGCAGCCGCCGAGATAGGATATGATCTTTCTGAGGAGGACGCCGTTGACGTCTATGACGCTTTTGTCAGGATAGCGTCCAAGAAGGAATCAATCGGCGCCAAAGAGCTGGACGCGATCGTCGCCTCAGCCGCCATGCAGGTGCCGCCGACGTATAAGCTGAAAGACTTTGTCATAAATTCCGGGAACGCGATAACCGCGACATGCCATATAAGAATGGAAAAGGGCGGGCAGATACTAGACGGACTGGCTGTCGGAGACGGGCCTGTAGACGCCTCGTTCCTTGCGATAGAGCAGATAATCGGACATCACTATGAGCTGGATCAGTTCGAGATGCAGGCCGTGACCGAAGGGCGCGAGGCCATGGGCGAGACTGTGGTGCGCTTAAGGAGCACAGACGGCAAGGTGTATTCGGGAAGAGGCATCTCCACGGATATCATCGGTGCGTCGATCGATGCGTATATGAGCGCTGTCAATAAGATAGTGTATGAGGAGGGCGAATAATGAAGCTTTCATTTTCAACCAGAGGATGGCCTGAGCTGTCCTGGCAGGAAATGCTGGACAAGGCGTGTGAGATGGGCTTTGACGGAGTGGAACTCTACCATGTCTCCGCAAGTCCCGAGCTGACCGAAAAGGGCGGCCCGCTGCACATGTATTCAGTCGCGTCCTCTTTCAGGATGCTTTGTGAGAAGAAGCTGACCATACCATGCTTTGACAGTGCTGTGGATATAGCCGGAGCAGGCGATGAAGAGCTGGACAGGCTTAGAGCGGAGATGAAGCTTGCCGGGGACATGAGGTCGCCGTATGTCGCGGTGTGGGCTTCATGCGGCGAGGATTCTCTGGAAAGAGCAGAAGAGAATCTCAGGAAGCTGATACCTTCCGCGGAAGACTTCAATATCACGATCCTGATCAAGACGTGCGGGCTGTTCTCGTCCACAAAAGAACTGCGCGACCTACTTGACAGATTCGCGTGCGATCAGATAGCGGTGCTCTGGGACGTACATCATCCGTACCGTGACTTTAACGAGTCGCCTGCGGAAACGATAACGAACCTCGGGGCGTATGTGAAGCATGTCCACATGAGAGACTCGAGCGGCAGGGATCAGTTCGAGCTGATCGGCGAGGGCGACTTCCCTGTGGACGAAGTCATGAGGGCGCTGGACAGTGTCGACTACGCAGGCTTTGTCTCGCTTGAGTGGAAGCCTGTATGGCTCGAGGAGCTTGCCGATCTGGACATAATCCTCCCGCATTTCTCAAATTACATGGCGAGGTACAACAGGTCAAGAGCGAGAGAGAACGGCCTCTACTATAATCATGACGGTACAGGGCGCTATGTCTGGAAGAAGGATGAGCTTATCGACCTTACGTTTTCAGAAGTACTGGACCGCATGGCTGAGGAGTTCCCGGATCAGTATTGCTTCAAATACACGACCCTGGACTATACCAGGACATATGCCGAGTTCAGAGAGGACGTCGACCGCTTTGCCCGGGCTCTCGTATCCATGGGAGTGAAGCCGGGATATAAAGTCACGGTATGGTGCACGAACGTACCTGCCTGGTACATAACGTTCTGGGCCTGCTGCCGGATCGGAGCGGTCCTCGTGACCATGAACACGGCGTATAAGATCCACGAGGCGGAATATCTGCTCCGCCAGTCAGACACGCATACGCTCGTCATGATCGACCATGCTCTCGACAGCGACTACGCCGGGATAATCAATGAGCTGTGCCCGGAGATAAAGACAAGCAAGCCGGGAGCGCCGCTCCACTGCAAGCGCCTCCCGTTCCTGAGGAATGTCATAACGTACGACTTCAGGATGCCGGGATGCCTCACGTTTGAGGAGGCCTACGCAAGGGCAGACATGGTGCCGCCGGAAGAGACGGCAAGGCTAGCGGCACAGGTGCAGCCTGATGACGTCTGCAACATGCAGTATACGTCGGGAACGACGGGGTTCCCTAAGGGAGTCATGCTCACCCACTACAATGTGGTGAACAACGGTAAGTGCATCGGAGACCGCATGGGTCTTTCCACAGCTGACCGCATGATGATCCAGGTCCCTATGTTCCACTGCTTCGGGATGGTGCTTTCCATGACGAGCTCCATGACGCACGGCGCGACGATGTGCCCGATGCCGTACTTCTCGGCAAAAGCGTCGCTCGCATGCATAAACCAGGAGAAGATAACGTGCTTCAACGGAGTCCCGACGATGTTCATCGCCATGTTCAATCATCCGGACTACAGGAAGACGGACTTCTCGTACATGCGGACAGGCATCATGGCAGGATCCGGATGCCCGCCTGAGCTCATGAAGAGAGCGGCGCAGCCGGATGAGATGAACATGACCGGTATCGTGAGCGTGTACGGACAGACAGAGACGGCGCCGGGGAATACTATGTCGTCCTGGACGGATCCGCTCGACGTAAGGACGGAGACCGTGGGATATGACTTCCCGCACGTGCGCTGTAAAGTCATAGATCCTGAGACCGGCAAGGAAGTCCCGCCGGGAGTGAACGGAGAGTTCTGCGCGAAGGGCTACAACCAGATGAAAGGTTATTATAAGATGCCTGAAGCGACAAAAGAGACGATAGACGAAGACGGATGGCTCCATTCCGGAGACCTGGCGTGCAGGGACGAGAACGGAAACTACAGGATCACCGGACGCCTGAAAGACATGATCATCCGCGGAGGGGAGAACATATACCCTAAAGAGATAGAAGAATTCATATACACGCATCCTGCGGTACAGGACGTGCAGGTGATAGGAGTTCCGGACGAGAAATACGGAGAAGAATCCATGGCATGCATAATCCTGAAGGAAGGCGAAGCTGTGACCGAGGAAGAGATGCATGACTACATAGCAGCGAAGCTCGCAAGGCACAAGGTCCCGAAATATATACGCTTCGTGGAGTCGTTCCCGATGAACGCCGCTGGCAAGATACTGAAATACAAGATGCGCGAGCAGTTCGCCAGAGAGCTTGGGCTTGAATAGCAGAATGGAGAAGAATATGTCTGAAAATGAAAAGAAAAAGCTTGTGACGATGGACGGCAATACGGCTGCGGCCCATGTCGCGTACAATTTCACGGAGATAGCGGCGATCTACCCGATCACTCCTTCATCCCCTATGGCAGAGCATACAGACGTATGGTCCGCTAACGGAAGGAAGAACATGTTCGGCCAGACAGTCACGCTGCAGGAGATGCAGAGCGAGGCGGGCGCTATCGGAGCGGTGCACGGAGCTCTTCAGGCAGGGACTCTCGCGACTACTTTCACGTCGAGCCAGGGCCTGATGCTTATGATCCCTGTGCTGCACCGTATCGCGGGCGAGAGGCTTCCTGCCGTTATGCACGTCGCCGCCCGTACCGTCGGGACACACGGCATGAGTATTTTCGGAGACCAGAGCGACGTCATGGACTGCCGCGCGTGCGGACTTACCATGATGTGCACCGGATCTGTCCAGGAGGTCATGGACCTTGCGGGAGTAGCGCATCTCGCTGCAATAGAGAGCAAAGTTCCGTTCATGCATTTCTTCGACGGATTCCGCACGAGCCATGAGGAAGCGACCATAGAACAGATAGACGAGCAGGCGCTCGTCGATATGGTGGATAAAGAGGCTCTGGCCGACTTCAAAAGGACAGCGCTCAATCCTGAGCATCCTGTCCTGAGGAACACTGTGCAGAACCCTGACGTGTACTTCCAGGTGCGCGAGGCAAACAACGGCTTCTATGACGCCGTGCCAGGCATAGTTGAGAAATACATGAAGAAAGTCAGCGAGCTCACAGGAAGAGACTACAGGCTGTTCAACTACTACGGAGACCCGGAGGCGACCGACGTGATCATAGCGATGGGCTCTGTTTCAGGAGTAGTGCAGCTCGCGGTGGATTACCTTAATTCACACGGAAAGAAAGTCGGGTTCGTACAGGTCCATCTGTATCGTCCTTTCTCAGCTGAGAAGCTTATGGAGGCGATACCGGAGACGGTGAAGAGAGTCGCCGTCCTCGACCGCTGCAAGGAGATGGGCGCTGAAGGCGAGCCATTGTATAAAGACGTATGCACGGCCGCCGTCAAGACAGGCCGCATGATGCGGATAATCGGAGGCCGCTACGGGCTGTCATCGAAAGATACGGACCCTGATCAGATCATAGCGGTATACAGGAACCTCGGGTCGGATGATCCAGTTGACAGCTTTACGATCGGCATCAAAGATGATGTGACGCATCTTTCGCTTGACTATCCGCATGTATCCGGGGTAGGCGACAAAGTCTTCCGCTGCAAGTTCTGGGGACTCGGCGGAGACGGAACGGTCGGGGCGAACAAGAACACTGTATCGATACTTGCCGACGCGGCGGGTATCTACGCCCAGGCATACTTTGAATATGACGCAAAGAAATCGTTCGGCGTGACGAAGTCGAACCTCAGATTCTCGAGAGAGCAGATCAGGGGAAGCTACCTCGTGAAGAGGGCTGAGTTCGTGGGATGCCACAACCAGAACTTCCTGAGACAGTACGATATCGTGAGCGAGCTCAAGTCAAACGGCATATTCCTCCTGAACTGCCAGTGGGACAAAGAAGAGCTTGAGAAAAACCTTCCGGATGACGTGAAGCGCATCCTGGCTGTAAAGAATATCAGGTTCTATACGATCGACGCTACAGACATAGCGCTTCGGCTTGGTCTGGGAAGCCATACCAACACAGTGCTTCAGGCTGCGTTCTTCGCGGTGTCCGACCTTATCCCGCTGGAGGATGCGCTCGGCAGGATGAAGGAAGCGGCACGTAAGACGTATTACGCGAAAGGCGACGACATAATCGCGCAGAACATAGCCGCTATCGAAGCTGGAGCGAAGGAGATCGTCAGGGTGGACGTTCCTGCTGAATGGGCTGACATCCCTGAGACGCCGAACGCCGCGGTAAAGATCCTGAACGAGGCGGTAAAGCCTTGCACTAAGGATCCTGATGATCATACGGCGGTAAGATCATGCAGTGAGTGCAACTCGGACTGCAATCTTCCTGACGTGGTACGCCGCATACTGTATCCGCTGAATGCCCAGAAGGGAGACGACCTTCCGGTGAGCTCGTTCAGGGGATTTGAAAACGGTAATATCGACATGGGCCTGACCGCTTTCGAGAAGCGCGGCATAGCTGTAAAGGTGCCGAAGTGGAGCGCGGAGAAGTGCGTACAGTGCAACCGCTGCTCGCTCGTCTGCCCGCACGCCGTAATAAGGCCGTATCTGCTCACGGACGAAGAAAAGGAAGCAGCGCCTGAGGGAGTAGAGACTGTTCCTGCGAACGGAGCGGCGAAGGGGCTCAACTTCACGATGGCGGTATCGGAGTATGACTGCACGAGCTGCGGAAGCTGCGCGGCCGTCTGCCCGACCAATGCTCTTGAGATGGTGCCTGCCGTGCTCGAGGAAGATGATAAGAAGAGATGGAACTATATGCTGTCTCTTCCTGATAAAGAAGAGCTTTTCGACAGATGGTCAGTCAAGGGAAGCCAGTTCAGGCAGCCGCTCGTGGAGTTCTCGGCGGCATGCGCAGGATGCGGAGAGACGCCATATGCCAAGCTCATCACGCAGCTCTTCGGAGAGAGAGTATACTGGGCCAACGGAACAGGATGCTCGCAGGCCTGGGGAGCGCCGATGCCGGGCATACCATACACTGTGAACAGCCGCGGGTTCGGCCCTGCGTGGACGAACTCACTGTTCGAGAACAACGCTGAGCTCTGCCTCGGCATGTTCCTTTCCGTGAAGCAGCAGAGAGCTGCCGTAAAGGAGAAGGTGAGCACGCTTCTTGAGAAGTCTGAAGGAAAGCTGAAGAAAGCCTGTGAGGATTACCTTGCGGCGTTCGATGATTTCGACGGATCGAGGAAAGCGTCGGACGAGCTTTGCAGCGTCCTTGAGGAGGAGCCTTCAGACAATGCTCTCGCGAAGGAGATCCTGACCGCGAAGGACCAGCTCGCCAAGAAGACGTTCTGGATGTACGGCGGAGACGGCTGGGCGTACGACATCGGATTCGGAGGCCTCGCGCACGTGATAGCGACAGGTGAGAATGTAAACGTGTTCGTCATTGATACCGAGATATATTCCAACACCGGAGGCCAGAGCAGCAAGGCGACTCCTATCGGAGCCGTGGCTCAGTTCGCGTCGAGCGGAAAGAAGAGCAGGAAGATGGATCTCGGCGGCATAATGATGAGCTACGGAAACGTGTATGTAGCGCAGGTCGCGATGGGCGCCGATCCTAACCAGCTGATAAAGGCGCTCAAGGAGGCTGAAGAGTACGATGGGCCGAGCGTCATCGTCGCTTACACGCCATGTACCTCGCACGGTATCAGGAACGGTATGGACAGGGTACAGGAAGAGATGAAGAGGGCGGTCGACTCCGGATACTGGCTGCTCTACAGATACGATCCGAGAAAGGAACAGCCTCTCCACGTAGACTCGAAGGAGCCTAAGATGGGATATAAGGAGTTCCTTGACGGCGAGACCAGGTACAGCGCTCTGGAGCGTACGTTCCCTGAGAACGCCGACAGGCTCTTCTCGATAGGAGCTGACGACGCCGAGAAGCGCTACGCCCACTACAAGCACATGGAAGAGAAATAAAAAAGAGAGACATAAAAAGAAGGCCTGCGGATCATTCCGCAGGCCTTTTGCGATGCCGCTATTTATTCCCCTGTTCGACCTGTTTTATCTCGTCGCCGGAAGCATTCGTCAGAGTATATGTATCGAACGCAGGCTCCGTAGGGAGCTGTATCTCTACTTTAGGGACTTTCTGCATATATACCGTGCCGCGCTTCAGCACCACGTCGAAAGTGTGTCCGCCCGCTTTGCGGTCTTCCGACAGGAAGTGCAGGTGCCAGCCCGGCGCGTTGATACCGTCCATGTAGTCAGGATAGTATACGCACACGAGCGTTCCCTTCACGTCGTCGAACTCGAAGCTCCTCTGGGTCACGTCGAGTATGCGCTTGAGCGTTATGTGCTGCGATCTGAACGCGAGCTCCGACCGGGCTGAGATCCTTTTGAAGTCGCCGTGGATGATCACGATGTGCATGCTGTTTAGTCCGAACCATTCCTCTATCGCGAGATCCAGCTGGTCCTTGAGGCTCTCTATGTCTGTGATGTTTTCGAGGTCGAACGATTTCTCGCATGAGAAAGGCGCGATCGACGCGAACGGCACGCCTTCATCCGGCGGGGCTTCCTCGACTGTCCCGTCTTTCACCGCTCTGTAGCAGTGACCATCAAGAACGATCATCTCGCCGTTCACATCCTCAAAGGTGCCGAGCCCCGTGTCTCCGTGTTCCAGAAGCTCGCCGACTGTGATCACAGATCTCGTATAGCCCATTGACAGAGCCTGAAGAGTGGAGACCTGAAACATCTTTCCGATTCTTTCTTCCATCTTATATTTCCTCCTGTGTATCCTCTCTGTCGGGTCCGCCGAAGCCGATTATCGTTTCCGGGGTAAGAGGGTTCTCCTGCCTCTTTATCTTGCGCGTCGTAGTGCGGACGAAGTCCTCTTTTCTTACAAAGGTCGCGCGGATCCTCTTATATACTGAAAGCTTCTGATTGAACGTGCGGACGAGGTCTTTAAAGAAAGCGTCCAGCTCGTCCTCGTCAGGCTCGTGCCCGAGCTTTATCGTGACGTTCTCCATCATAGGGAGGATCTGGATCCCGACTGATTCCTCGCCGCTCTCCTTATACGGGAACACCATGCATTCCTCGATGCAAGGGTCCGCGGAGATCTCGTCCTCGATCTCTTCAGGATATACGTTCTCCCCGGTGGTCGTCACGATCACGTTCTTCTTCCGTCCGGTCAGGTACAGCCATCCCTCTTTGTCGACAAAGCCGAGGTCGCCGGTGTGCATGAAGCCGTCAGGCTCTATCACCTCCGCCGTCTCCTCAGGCATGTTGTAGTATCCAAGCATCACGTTCGGGCCTCTGAAGAGGACCTCGCCAATGCCGTTCTCATCTTTATCGATTATCTTTATCTCGCCTTTGTCCACGGTGGTCCCGACAGATCCCGCTTTCCTGTAGCGCTCTTTAGGGGCGCTGCCAGGCGTCCCGGAGATAAGAGGCGTGCATTCTGTCATGCCGTATCCCTGCAGCACCATCACGCCGAAATCCTCGAACGCCCTGAAGATGTTAGGATTGAGCGCCGCGGCTCCCGTGATGACCACGCGGAGCTTTCCGCCGAGTCCGTCGATGATCGACTTGAAGATGGTCCTGCTTATGTTGATACCGGCTTTGCGAAGGCCTTTGTTAAGCTTCATGACGCGCTTGAATGTCTTTTCTTTTCCGCTCCTCACGATGCCTTTCTGTATACGGTCGTAGACCATTTCGAGGACCCTCGGCACCACGATGATGAATGTGTTCTGCGCCTCTTTCATATTCTGGCTGATGTATTTGATGCCCTCGCAGAACGCCGTGCTCGCGCCGCGGTACAGCACGAGAAGCATCCCCAGGGTGCATTCATATGTGTGGTGTATCGGAAGGATCGACAGGGTCTTATCGGACTGGTATACCTGGCAGATCCTGCATACGTCCATGATGTTGGACGTTATGTTCCTGTGGGAGAGCATGACGCCTTTCGGGTTTCCGGTCGTTCCTGATGTGAACAGTATGACAGACATCGCGTCAGGGTCTATCTCCGCGTCGAGGAAGGCTTTTTCACCGGCATCAAGGAGGGCTTCTCCTTCTCTCAGCAGGTCTTTCCAGCTGTACACCTCGACGTCTCTTTTCCCGCCGTCTGAGATGAGATCTCTGTATTTCTCAGCATCAAAGTCTTCTTCCGGTATCTTTTCGGATATGTCTGTCCTGTCGCCGTAGAATTCCATGACGATCAGGCGGTCTATCTCGCTGAGCCCCTGGAGCTTCCTGCACTCCTGCCTTGTGCAGAAGATAGTGTGCGCGTCTCCGGCTTTGAGCAGGTTCCCGATCTCCGGCCCGGACAGCTCCTTGTCGATAGGGACGACGATGCCTGTTCCGTTGATCACTGAGAGATATGACGCGATCCACTCATAGCATCCCTGGCCCATCACGGCGATGCGGCTTCCCTTGAGGCCCATCGAGCAGAGCTTTGTTCCCAAAGCGTCGACGTCGTGAGCGAGGAGCTCGTAATCGACCGCCTTGTACTCGCTCCCGCGCTTTTCCTTTACCCAGAAAGCAGGATTTTTCCTGTACAGCTCAGAGCTTCCTCTGAGCATGTCTTTCAGGGTCACGATCTCACGGATATCCGTGTACCAGTATCTGCTGAACTCGCTTCCTTTAATGATTCCTGTAGTATCCATATTATCTCCTGAAAAATCAGATGAAGGTGGTTATCAACTGTAATAATAATACCATAAAATGGGAAGAAGTGCAGAGTTGTTTGCGTGGTGCACAAGAGTGCCCTGCGAGCGCTATAATCTTGACATATAACACATTAAAGTGCTAAAATGCAGGCAGAAATTATTTTATTGGATGAGGAGGCATTCAGTATGAAAAAGATTTTAGCATTGTTACTTATCGCTGCTATGGTATTCACAATGGCAGGATGTGGATCAAAGGGCGGCAGCGAGGAAGGCGGAGATGCAGAAGAAGTTTATAAGATCGGATTCTTCGCTCCTGTATCTGCACCTGCTGCTTCAGCAGACGGACAGTCGTCACTCAACTCAGCTAAGCTCGCAGTAAAGCTGATCAATGAGAACGGCGGTATCGACGGCAAGAAGGTGGAGCTCGTAGACTTTGATGACAAGCTGGATCCTACAGAGGCTGCAAACATCGCTGAGAAGCTTGCTTCTGACGACAGCATCGCGGCCGTGGTATCCGGATCATACTCAAGCCCGACCAAGGTAGCCGCTCCTATTTTCCAGGAAGCAGGAAAGCTCATGGTTTCCGCTTACGCGGTACACCCTGACGTAGTAAACGCCGGCGACCTTATCTTCTCACAGTCATTCCCTCAGGCACTTCAGGGAGCTGCGGCTGCTAAATATGCCACAGAAGAGCTGAAGGCTACGAAAGTCGCCATCATCAGCGTAGACCTTGACTTTGGTTCGGCACAGGTCGAGGGCTTCAAGAAACAGCTGAAGAAGATGAATTCACCTATCGAGATCGTCTATGAGCAGGCTATCGATATCGCTGACAACGATCTGTCATCACCTGTAACAGCGGCTGCCGCTGCGGGAGCTGACCTGATCTATTCAGTAAACTACTATGAGCAGGCCGCTCAGGTACTGCGTGAAGTAGGCCAGAAGAAGCTTGATATCCCTGTACTCGGATGCGAGGGAGCTGACTCATTCGAGCTTCTCAACATCGCAGGCGAATATGCTGACGGACTTTACATCACGACCAACATGGACCGTGACTCAAAGGATGAGCAGATCGTAGCTTACATCGACAACTACAAGAAAGAATATGACCTTACGCCTGATATGGTAGGCGCTTCCGTATACGACGCGTTCCAGGTAGTATTCGCAGCGCTCGACGAGTGCGGACCTGATGCACAGAAGATGAAGGAATACGTTGCCGGACTCGAGAACTTCGATACAGTAACAGGAACACTGATCCGCTACAATCCTGATGGATCAGCTGTAAAGCCGGTCCAGATCCAGCTCGTAACAGACGGCGAGTATCATTCAGCAGGCGTTATCGACGATCCTGAGATCATCGACCCTGCTAACTACTAATACCGCATATACCGCAAAAGCGGTAAACTGAACAGAACTGAAAGGGAAGCCCGGGCGGGCTTCCCAGGCACGGAAGGGGGAGGCGATCTGTCGTCTCCCCCTATATCTGATTTTATAAGGACAATCATATGTTTACACAACAACTGATGAATGCGCTTGCCATAGGAAGCGTATATGCCCTGACAGCCATGGGTGCCACTCTTATATACGGCATCCTCGGCATACTGGACATAGCTAACGCGGGCGCATATCTGATCGGTGCGTATATAGGATGGTACATCTATCACGCGACCGGCAACATCGCATTTGCGTTCATTGCCTCTGCCGTGATAGTCGGTATCCTGGGCATACTGATACAGAGATTTATCTACTCGCCGATACTCGCGAAGCCGAATACTATTTCGATAATTCCGCTGGTAGCGGCAGTAGGGCTGTTCACCATGTCGTCAGACCTCGTCAGGCTGATCTGCGGGCCGTATTCAAAGTCATATAACTTCGAGACCAGCGTAAAATCTATCCAGATCGGGCCGGTGGTGCTGATACCTGCCTGGATCCTGATATTCGTGCTGACTGCAGCGCTTCTGCTTATTCTGTGGCTGCTGCTGAACAAGACAAAGCTGGGGCTCGCGTGGCGCGCAACAGCTAATGATTCAGAGATAGCGAAGGTCTGCGGCGTCAATACCAATAACGCCATGGCCCTTTCATATATTCTTGGATATGGCTTCGCCGCCATAGCCGGCATCATGGTAGGTATATTGTATAACTCCATCACGCCGGCTCTTGGCGAGGTGCCGTCGTATAAGATGCTTGCAATTATCGTACTGGGCGGACTCGGGAATCCTGTAGGAACAGTCATAGCGGGACTGATCATAGGGTTCACTGAGGTCTTTGTCTCGGCTTATACCAGTCTTCCGATCCCGAAGGACTCTATAGCGTTCATCGTGCTGATCGTGATGCTTCTTGTAAAGCCTGAAGGCCTCATGGGTCAGAAGAACAAGATGTAAGGAGGCGTCGTCATGGGTAATGCATATCTGTATTCGATACTCGCGACAGCGTCGATCTTCACGCTTCTGGCGCTTTCGCTCAACGTCATAACCGGCTACGCGGGTCAGGCGATGATGGGTATCGCCGCGTTCTTCGGCATCGGCGCGTACACAGCGGCGATCTGCACGATCCACGGCGTCCCGTTCTTCGCGGCGCTTGTCGTAGCCATGGTCGTATCCGGTCTTTTCGGAGTGGTCCTTGGAGTCATTTCACTGAGGCTCCAGGAGGATTTCCTCGCGATAACCACGATCGGCATCAACTTCGTGATGGCGGCCATATTCAACACGCTGAAGATAACGGGAGGGACACTCGGCCTCACGACTTCCAAGCCTGAGATCTTCGGTGTCAGGATGAACAACTTGCACTTCTTCATCCTGACTACAATAATCGTAATAATCGTATGCCTTCTGATAACGAAGATGCGTCATTCATGGTTCGGTATGGCTCTGGCGTCTATAGAGAACGATGCCGGAGCGGCCAGATCGTTCGGCATAAACGTAAGCGAATACCAGATCCTGGCGTTTGCGATCGGCACAGCTCTCGCGGGACTCGCGGGCGGCCTGTACGCGCACAGGATGGGATTCATATCGTCTAAGGATTTCGCTTTCGTTTTCTCGATCCAGGTGGTGTCCATGTGCGTTATCGGAGGTCTGGGCACACTGAGAGGACCGATCTTCGGGGCGATACTGCTTACGGCTCTGCCTGAAGTGCTCAGGTTTGCCGACAACTACAGAGAGCTCGTATACGCGGTGCTTCTGATCGTTATGATCAGGTTCATGCCGGGCGGCTTCCTCGGGGACGACAGCCCTGTATGGAAGCTTCTCGTAAAGGTGTTCAGGAAATTCGTTCCGAGGAAAAAGACAAGAGCGGATCTCATTGCCGAGCAGGCGGCGTCCGTAGGGGACGTTGCCGGAGCTCAGGTGAAGAACGAGAAGCCTGAAGAGGAAGGAGGCCTTGCATAATGGAAGAGCTTATGAGAATAGAAGGCCTCAAGATGTATTTCGGAGGGCTGAAGGCCATCGACGGCTTTGATCTCGTGGTGAACAAGGGCGAGACTCTCGGCATCATCGGACCTAACGGAGCCGGCAAGACCACGCTGTTCAACGCGATATGCGGAGTATACAAGCCGACGGCGGGGAAAGTCACTTTTGAAGGGAAAGACATAACCGGCACCCCGGCATACAAGATGGCGAAGATGGGGTTCGCGAGGACTTTCCAGATCTCCAAGCCTCTCCGCGGGCTCACGATATTCGACAACGTGCTTGCCGCGGCAGGCGTGCATGACTATACGGGGCTGAGCTCGTATTTCCACAAGTCGCACACTCCTGAAGTGGAAGAAAAAGTAGAGCAGATCATCTATGAGACAGGACTTGCGGGAGTCGCGAACAAGAAGGCTTCTGACGTGTCGCTGGGATACCTCAGGAGACTTGAGATCGCGCGCGCCCTCGTCACAGAGCCGAAGCTGATACTTCTGGACGAGCCTTGCGCCGGCCTTTCGAATTTCGCGATAAACGAGATCACAGATCTCATACTCCAGCTGAAGGCGCAGCACAGATCGATCGTACTGATCGAGCACAACCTTCCGCTCACGATGAAAGTATGCGACCGCATAACCGTTCTCTCGTACGGCAAGAAGATATGCGAGGGAGCGCCTGAATACGTCAAGAACGACAAGCAGGTGATCGAAGCTTATCTGGGAGAGGAGGATGAAGACTGATGCTGGAAATAAAAGATCTGTATGTATCATACGGCATGATGGAGGTCCTCCACGGCGTTTCCGTGAACGTTGAAGACGATGAGCTCGTATCGATAATCGGCCCGAACGGAGCCGGCAAGACCACGCTGATCAAAACAGTCATGGGTCTGGTCAAGCCGACTTCCGGCAGTATCATATATGATGGAAAAGACATAACGCATCTCCCGGCTCATAAGAGAGCCGCGATGGGGATAGGATATGTTCCTGAGGGAAGGCGAGTGTTCGGAAAGCTGACCGTCGAAGAGAATCTGAAGATGGGAGCTTACGAGCTGAAGGACAGGACTCAGATAAAGAACAACATGGACATGGTCTATGACATCTTCCCGAGGCTTGGCGAAAGAGCTAAGCAGCTCGCGTCCACCATGTCCGGCGGAGAACAGCAGATGCTCGCGATAGCGCGGGCGCTCATGCTCAATCCTAAGATGCTTCTGATCGATGAGGTGTCGATGGGCCTTATGCCTATCATGGTAAATACCTGCTTCGACGTCATCAAGAAGCTGAACGACGACGGCATCACGGTCCTCGTCGTGGAGCAGAACGCGAACAAAGCTCTTAAGATCGCCGACAGGGGATATGTCCTTGAGACAGGAAATATCGTGATCTCCGATACGGCGGAGAACATGAGAGCCAACGATACGGTCCAGAAAGCATATCTGGGCGGCTGATCGCTGATAACTATGAAATACAAAAACGGATCCGGAAGGCCGGATCCGTTTTTTTCGTTCTATAAGCCTGTCCTAGATGTCAGGGTTTGCAGGGTTCGTCATCGCGATGATAACGCTCGCGACTCTCTCGAAATCCTCCACAGTCTCGTCGCCCTTTGCCTCATAGATCTTCTTTCCGCGGAATACGAACGTAGGCACTTTGGTGAACTCGCATCCTCTGTCTACAGGCGGGTTCTCTGCCATGTTGACGCGGTGGAAGCTTGCGGAGTGGCAGCACTTGCACTGTGCGGCCTCAAGATTCTTTATGGCCTGCTCCGCTTTCTCGCAAAGTGGATCGCCTTCCTTATAATAGAACTTCGTCGCATACCATGAATACATGACCGGCTCCTTTCATAAATAGAAAAACCTTTTCTTACACCCATTGTATCACTTTCACCGGAATTTCCAATATGTTTTTTTCATTGGATAATATATAATAGAATATATCGATGGAGGCGTCAGATGGCTGCATATCTAATTGGAATAGACATAGGCGGAACAGGCACGAAGATAGGGATATTCGACAGGAGCGACATGCGCCGCGCGAAATACAGGGCGGACATACCGACCAGGCTCGAGATGGACGGAGTGCATATCCTTCCGGATATCGCGGAGGAGATATCTCTTCTGCTGGAGAAAGCCGGGATAGAGATGAAAGACGTCCTCGGCATAGGGGCAGGGGTACCGGGGCCTGTCATACAGGATAAGCGCGGCCGTACGGTGGTAAACCGCTGTGTAAACCTGAACTGGGACGTAAAGGATGTTCCGGGAGAGCTCTCCGAGCTTACAGGAGCCGGAAGGGTAGCCCTTCTGAACGACGCTAACGCAGCCGCTCTGGGAGAAGCCGTATGCGGAGGCGAGATGGATGGAACAAGCGTCTTCGTAACTATCGGGACAGGCGTTGGCGGCGGCATAGTCACGGACGGAAAAGCAGTCACCGGAGCGTTCGGAGCCGCGGGCGAGATAGGACATATCAAAGCTTCGCCGCAGCATCCTCTTCTTGACAGGATCATTTCCGCCGGAGGTGATATTGACAGATACGGAGATCTCGAATACTTTGCTTCCGCGTCCGGGATCGCAAGGATGGCTGCAGAAGCCCTGAAAGTCCTGCCTGACGACAGCAGCCTGAGAGATATTGAAGTACTTGACTGCAAGGCTGTTTTCGATGAGGCGAAAGCAGGGGACTGCCTGGCGGATGAGCTGGTCAGCCTGTTCAGCGATACTCTTGGGACAGGCCTTGCGGCTGTAGCCGGAGTTATCGATCCGGATGTGTTCATTATCGGCGGAGGCGTCTCTGCCGCGGGCGGATTCCTTCTCGACAGACTCGTAAAGGACTACAGGAAGACAGTGTTCCACGCTTCCAGAGAGACCAGGTTCAGGCTCGCGTCCCTGGGGAACGACGCCGGTATGACAGGGGCGGCGTGCGCGCTGCTGTAGACAGTTCATGCGGCGTTGTATGAGAGCAGAGCAATTAACATGACACCGTGGTATAATATATAATAGATGTGATAAAAAGAAGGGATATGAGGAGGAGAAAGATGAAAAACATAAGTATAAAGATCCTGGCGGTACTCACAGCATTGATGCTCATCGCTGGCGCCGTGCTTCTTGTGTCATGCGGGAAGTCGGGTTCAGGCAGCGGATCCGGCACGGAAAGCGGCGAGAAGCCTGAGAGTCAGGAGGAAGAGAAAAAGATCGAGTATGAAAAAGTTTCCGGGAACTGCTATGTTCTAGCCGGCATGAGCTCAGAGGATGAGGAGTTCGATGAGGATCTGATCAAAGACATGTTCGGGATAAAGGACCTTTCTGAGTATATGACGATATACTTCCGGGAGGACGGCAAGGCGAAGATGGTCTTCCTGAAGTACGGCAAGAAAGCGCTCGACGGTGAGTGGGAGCAGAAGGACGGCGAAGTCAACGTGAAGTTCAAGGACATCGACGGCATGCAGTTCACTATGGGTGAGAGCGGGGTCCTCTCTACGGTAAACGTCGAAGAGGACGATGACGAGTTCCTGTTGACTCTGAGCAAGACTGAAGAGATACCGGACAGCGTAAAATAGGAGAAGCAGTTGGATCTTAAAGATAAAGAAAAGAAGCGCGCGCTCACAGAGGCGGAGAAGAGGAGACTCGAGAAGTTCGAGGACACATGCTATGAGCTCGAGCAGAAGGGATATAGGAAGACTGAGCTTACGGTGAGTATAGTAAAGGCAAACATCTTCGCGCTGATCCTGGGGATCCCTGTCTTTGCGGCGGGTCTCGGGCTGTTTTTCCTGAGATTCGGGACAGGCGGCTTTTCATCGATGACGCTGAGAGAGCTCGTGATCTGGATGATAGGACTGTTCGTCGTCACCGTGCTGCATGAGTTCATACACGGATTCACATGGGGCCTGTACTCCGAACACTATTTCAGTGACGTGGAGTTCGGGTTCATGAAAACGTATCTTACTCCGTACTGCACATGCACCGAGCCTCTTTCCAAGGGGGCGTATGTCGGCGGCGCGCTGATGCCGCTGATCGTACTGGGGATACTCCCGACGATAGCTTCGATGTTCAACGGATCATACATCATGCTTCTCACGGGGCTTATCATGACAGTCGCGGCTGCCGGCGACATCCTGATAGCTTACTATATCCTTACCTACAGGACTGACGCAAAAGAAGTTTTATATTACGATCATCCGACGATGGCAGGCGGAGTGATATTCGAGAGATAGACATGAAGCTTAGTGACCTGAAAATCGGACAGAATGCATGTATAACCGATGTTGGCGGAGAGGGCGCTCTCCGTCAGCATTTTCTTGATATGGGAGTTATTCCGGGAGCGGAGCTTACGGTGGTCAAGTTCGCGCCGCTCGGAGATCCTGTTGAGATACAGATACACGGATACGAGCTTTCGCTCCGGCTTGACGACG
The DNA here is from genome assembly GCA_045604065.1 of Anaerovoracaceae bacterium. Classification (GTDB taxonomy): domain Bacteria; phylum Bacillota; class Clostridia; order Peptostreptococcales; family Anaerovoracaceae; genus Aminicella. The sequence goes on along the minus strand of JAZUNH010000016.1, from coordinate 35,132 downwards.
CGGAGAAGATAGACATAGAGCTTATCGGTGAGCGTAAGAACAAGCATACGAGAGTAGAGAAGATAGAATCGTCAGAACACCCCGGCCTCGGCGAGGATGGTATATATCATATAAAAGAAGGAGAGCATCCTCTTCCTGAAGGAGAGACTCTCACGTTCGCGCTCGTCGGGAACCAGAACAGCGGAAAGACGACGCTGTTCAACCAGCTGACGGGAGCGAACCAGCATGTTGGAAACTTCCCGGGAGTCACTGTCGACAGGAAGAGCGGTCCGATAAAAGGCCATCCTGAAACACTTGTCACCGATCTTCCGGGAATATACTCGATGTCGCCGTACAGCAGCGAGGAGATCATCTCCCGCGAGTTCGTGCTGGAAGAAAAGCCGAAGGCGATTATCAACATAGTGGACGCCACCAATATCGAGAGGAACCTGTATCTTACAATGCAGCTCCTGGAGATGGATGTGCCTATGGTGGTCGCCCTGAACATGATGGATGAGATAACCGAAAACAACGGCGCCATCGACATAAACAGGATGGAGGAGAAGCTGGGAGTCCCGGTAGTCCCGATCTCGGCTGTGAAGAACGAGGGCGTTTCAGAGCTGATCGACCACGCGCTCCACATAGCGAGATATCAGGAAAAGCCGACGAGGCAGGACTTCTGCAGCAAGGAAGACCACGGCGGAGCCATACACAGGGCGATACATGCGGTCCAGCATCTCATCGAGGATCACGCGGAGAGAGCGGGGATACCGTCCAGGTTCGCGGCGACTAAGGTGATAGAGGGGGATAAGCTCGTCCTGGACAAGCTTGCGCTCGACCAGAATGAACTGGACATGATCGAACATATGGTTGTCCAGATGGAGCACGAGGGTGGCATGGACAGGGCAGCCGCCATGGCAGACATGAGGTTTGATTTCATAGAACGTGTCTGTGAGAGCACGGTGGAGAAGCCGGAAATGAGCATCGAGCGGAAGCGGTCGGAGAGGATCGACGGCATACTCACGGGAAAGTGGACAGCCATACCGTGCTTCATAGGCATCATGGCGGTCGTGTTCGTGCTCACATTCAACTATATAGGGCCTTTCCTCCAGGGCATCATCGAGGATATGATCGGGATGCTCGCGGGCGCCGCGGAGAACGCGATGGAGACAGCCGATGTCAACCCTGCGATACGCGGGCTGGTGGAGAATGGCATATTCGGAGGCGTTGGGAGCGTGCTTAGCTTCATCCCGATAGTGGTGACGCTGTTCTTCTTCCTTTCGATAATGGAGGACAGCGGCTACATTGCCAGGGTGGCGTTCGTGATGGACAAGCTGTTCCGTAAGATAGGGCTGTCCGGACGAAGCATAGTTCCTATGCTTATCGGATTCGGGTGCACAGTCCCTGCCGTGATGGCGGCGAGGACTCTTCCGAGCAGACGCGACAGGAGGCTTACGATACTGCTGACGCCGTTCATGAGCTGCACCGCCAAGATCCCTATCTACGCGTTCCTTGTGAACGCTTTCTTCCCGGGAAAAGGCGGGCTGATAATGACAGGCCTGTATGTGCTGGGCGTCATCATCTCGATACTGATGGCACTCCTGTTCAAGAGGACGATATTCAAGGGCGAGGCTGTTCCGTTCGTCATGGAGCTTCCTAATTACCGCATGCCGGGGCTGAAGAATGTTCTCCGGCTTCTGTGGGACAAGGCGAAGGATTTCCTGCAGAGGGCTTTCAGTGTAATACTTGTCGCGACTATCGTCGTATGGTTCCTTCAGAGCTTTGACTTTTCATTTAACCTAGTGAGCGATCCGGGCGAAAGCATACTGGCAGGAGTGGCAGGTGTGCTCGTGCCTCTGTTCAGGCCGGCGGGGCTCGGCGACTGGCGCATAGTGACTGCTCTGATCAGCGGATTCATGGCAAAGGAAAGCGTAGTGTCGACTATGGAGCTTCTGTTCGGAGCGCATATTTCCACGGTGCTGTCACAGGTGACCGCGGCGTCGCTGCTTGTGTTTTCGCTCCTGTATACTCCTTGCGTAGCTGCTGTCGCGGCAGTGAGGAGAGAGCTTGGATCCAGGATGGCTCTCACGATGGTGGTCTGGCAGTGCATGGTGGCCTGGGCAGCCGCGTGCATAGTGAGAGTGATACTTCTTGCGGCCGGATTTTAGTTTGCATTGGCCGGTCAATATATAATATAATGTAATAGGTAAAAAACAGCCCGTAAGGGTTTTGATATATGTAAAGGAGTTTGATATGGCTAAGAATCTGTTCAGTAATGAAGACGTCCTGAAATGGATGCAGTATTTCGCCGACAACACGCCGATAGATCTGGAGCAGATCACGATGATGGACGTTACGAAAGGGAACGCGAACATCATCCCTATGGTCGAGGCGCATAAAGCTGTCCTGGCTTTCATGGAAGCAGGGGACAAGGAAGTGTTCTACCGTATGTGGAACGCGGGCCTCGGAGACTGTGAAGTATGGTACAACGAAGGATCTGAGCCTTCAGGCGCGATCAAGCACGACAGTCTGAAGGACATGATAGACAGAGGGATCAACGAATCAGCCGGCATGCTGGTCGTAAACAAGAAGGCTCTTTCGACCAACAAGAGCGGCCTCGGCAACCTCATGGCAGGTGTCTCCTCCAAGGAAGTCGGGAAAGAGGTCAGGAACATCATCATGACCAAGATGAGGATCGACTCTGAGGATACTGTAGTCGTAGTCGGCGGAGAGGTCGTCGCGATAGACGCGGCTTTCCGCGCGAACGAGGGACGTGTCTTAGCTGTGGAGTACAGCCATAAAGAGAGGGAAGCCCTTGAGGAGAACATCTCATTCTACGATCTCAGGAACGTAACGGTCCTGGATCATGTCGATGAGGAGACTCTGGCGGATTTCCCTGCGCCTAACGTAGCGTTCCTCACTGCTTCGGCGAGCACGGAGCAGGAGATCAAATACCTGACGAGCCTGAATCCGGATATTATCCTTGTTGTGTACACGCTCGACTTTGTCGCGGCCGGAAGGATGAAGCAGCTGTATGAAGAGGTCGGTATCAAGGACCCTGAGATCATCCAGATCGCGATCTCGAGGCTCAAGGGGAACAATACGTTCAGCGTTGAGCCTGCGCCTTGGATCATCACCGGATGCAAAGAAGCGATAGAAGAAGAGTAAGCTGAAAGCAGCGTTTATAGAAAGACTAAAAAAGCAGCCGGGCAAAAAGCCTGACTGCTTTTTTTGCGTTGATATTGGGAGCGCCTACAGGTAGAGCTTTCCAGCCGCCTGGTCGGCCTTCGCTTCCTCCAGCGTACGCTGCACAGGAAGCTGCATGAGATATTCGCGAAGCTCGTCTATCCCTTCTCCGGTCTCGCTGCTTACCGCGAATATTTTCTGGCATCCCGCCTCCTTGAGCCATCTGGTGACCATAGGGATGTTGGCGTTCGGAAGGTCGATCTTGGTTATGATACCGATCATCGGCCTTGTCGTGAACCCGATCTCTCCCGGGCAGAACACGTTATACGGCTCGTTTGCCGCGCAGAGTACCCCGATCACGTCCGAGTCGAACGAGATGCTGCAGAGCGCGTGCGCGATCTTCTTGCTCTCGATGTATTCGCCCGGCGTGTCGATGGTGATGTCCCACGAGTTGTTGTATTGAGTCTTGTGATAGTGCAGCTTCTCGCCTTTCAGAGCCTGTGTCAGGCTCGTCTTTCCGGCTTCGGTCCTCCCGTATAAGAATAGCTTTCTCATGTCTCCTCCTAAGCAGTTATCAGTATGCGCTCTTGCCGCTCTGCTGGTCGGCCTTAGCCTGTTCAAATGTCCTCCGCTCCGGCAGCTGCATCAGGTATTCCTTAAGCTCGGCTATGCCTTCAAGCGTCACGTTGCTGACGGGGAAGACTCTCTCGCATCCCGCTTCTTTCAGCCACTGAGTCACCATAGGGATGTTGGTGTTCGGCAGGTCGATCTTCGTTATGATGCCGATCATCGGCCTTGTGGTGAACCCGATCTCTCCCGGAGAGAAGATGTTGAAAGGCTCATTCGCGGCGCAGAGTATACCGATAACGTCCGCGTCGAACGAGATGCTGCAGAGCGCGTGTGAAACTTTCTTGCTCTGCGTGTATTCTCCGGGCGTATCGATCGTGATGTCCCACGAATTATTATATTGTGTTTTATGGTAGTGGAGCTTCTCGCCCTTGAGCGCCTGCGTAAGGCTCGTCTTTCCCGATTCGCTCCTACCGTATAGGAACAGCTTTCTCATTTATCCTCCATAAAACAGAACTGTCTTATGTATTGTACCCTAAATCAGGGGATTTTACTACTTGACCCTGATCTTTTTCACGTTAGACCAGGAAGAATACAGGTAGCCCTCCTTGACTCCCTCATCCACGTATCTATATGTACGTACCCTGACATAGTACGTTTTCTTTGATTTCAGCTTCTTGATCTTTTTGGATACGTTCTTATAGCCTTTTACTCTAATAGTCTTTTTGCCCTTAGTGAACTTCTTGTTGAGCGCATACTGCATCTGGTATCCTGTCACCTGTGTGGCCTTCTTCGTCCAGTACGCAGTAAGCGTCTTTTTGCCCGACCGCAGCTTTTTCAGCTTTGTCGGCATTGGGATGATCCGGAACTCGACTTGTTTGCTGAACCTGCTGTAGTCGCCCAGGCCTACGATCTCGATGAAGTGGAAGTCGACTTTTTTAGCCGGGACCAGCGTATCAGAGTAAAGCGTTCTCAGCATGTAGTCCCTGTCCTCTTCAAGGACAGTGCCGTCTTTCATGGTGACGGTAACGTCAGGGATGTGGTCCTCGCCGTCATATACGAATGTCTTCTGCGACAGCTTTACTGTAGCGTTTTCAAGGTTGTGAGGATCGTCGTATTTCCCGTCGCTGCAGTTGATCGTGTTGCCGCAAAGGTCATTGTTGCCGGATCCGATATCTATGGCCAGATACTGTTCGATAGTGCCATTATACGTCACATTGAACAGGAAAGGCAGCTCGTCAAATGCGTCTTTTCCTATCTTTTCCACTGTGGAAGGAAGGACGATCTCCGTGAGAGCCCAGCACATGTTGAATGCTCCTCCGCCGATGTATGTATATCCCTCAGGGATCACTACTTTCTCAAGTCTGTTGTTCTGTTCAAAGGCGCCTCTGCCGATCATCGTAACAGGTATGCTGACGCCATCAACGTCCACCGTCTGAGGAAGGGTAAGCTTCGTGGCTTTGCCGGTATAGTTTGTCAGTACCGCTTTGCCTTCAAGGAGCATAAATTTGTAATCACCCGACTTAACTTTGCGGTAGTAGTCATAATCGCTGGTTTTATAGAGCGATCTGTATACGTCTGTCGCATCCGGCCGGGAATGTCCGCTGTCAGGATCGTCATAGAAATATTTCGAAGATCTCAGGAAATACTTCGCGGAAATGATACCGAAAGAATCGTCCACATATCCGGCGTCCCATGTCGAATCAGCGAGATACCAGCTTCCATCGATCCTTATCAGATTCCATGCGTGCGCATCTCCGCTGGTAAGAGGACCGCTCACATACAGGCAGTCAACGCCAGACTCGTTCAGCATCGCCCTGAGCAGCAGAGAATAACCCTGGCATATTGCCTGCCTGGCAAACAGGGCACTGTGGATAGTGGCTGCGTAGCCATAGCGCCTATACGCGGGATCATCGCGATCATATTCCATGTAGTCTAGAGCCTCATTGTCATAGGCAACATTTGAGGTCACCCACTCATAGATCGCTTTTGTTTTCTCTATATCGCTCTTGCCGTCAAGATCCAGCCCCGCCAGTATCTGCAGCATCCTGTCGTACGCTTCCATATACTGGCTTGACGAAGTGGTCCCTTCGGCCGCATCCGGGCGTATATAGTCAAACATCGCATAGGAGCATGCCAGAGCAACCGATATTGATGACCGGAAATTGAAATTCTGCGGATTCGGCCCGCAGTTGAAGAAAGCGCTCACTCCTACCGAAGTGACATTGGACAGATCGATATCATTCAGGCAGCAGCAGTTGAGGAATGCGCCGTTTCCGATCGTCCTGACGGTGGAAGGCATCTCGACAGATTTGAGTGACCCGCACCCGCAATCCCAAAAGGATAAAGCACTGATCTCAGTCGCATTCATACTCCCGTTTTCAATTGTTACTTTCGTGATCTTGTCTTTATATCTATCATACATTCCGCTTACGGATCTGAAGCTGATGCTTGACGAATTATTGCAGGTGATCGTCAGAGTATATGTCCCCGGTTCATCAGCGTTTTCCTGAAAATCATAATCGTCTGAGATATCGTTAAGCTTCAGGTCTTTTTCAGTCTCGGGATGCTCCTGAAGATACCTTTCAAGCTGCACATCAGGATCGAACGGATCCTCTGTCTCAGCCATGACAGGCGCCGCGGTCAGGATCAATAACGCGGCTGCGATCAGCGCAAGTAACAGTTTTTTGCTTTTCATGATAATGCCTTCCTTACATTCTTATCTGTTCAGGCCAGAGATTCCTGTACAGTTCCTTTATATCGTCAGCCGAGACGCAGCGGATAGTGTTTTCAGGGCTTCCGCTTGCCAGCGCCTCGTCTGTCATCTGGTCTATTTTTCCTATGAACTCTCCCTTGTCGATCCCGAGTCCTTCAAGCGACGGCACTCCGAGGCTCATCGTAAGGAGCCTCACCGCCTCGACAAAGCGGGCAGCCGCGATCTTATCTGTATTTACCGACATAGCGGCTCCGACGGCGCGCCCGAGTTCCGCGAACTTCTTCTCCGCGCCTTTGACAGCAAATTCAAGGCATGACGGAAGAAGCACCGCGTTCGCCATACCGTGCGGAACGTGGAAGTGAGCGCCGAGAGGCCTGCTCATCCCGTGGACGAGCGTGACCGACGAGTTGTTCAGCGCGAGACCCGCCTCAAGCGCGGCAAGCGACATCTGCTCACGTGCTTCCATGTCTCCCGGAGTATCGACTACTCTCGACAGACTGCCGAATATCCGCTTCACGGCGGACAGCGCAAGTGTCTCCGAGAGAGGCTGGGACTTCTTCGAAGTATATGATTCGACCGCGTGGGTGAGGGCGTCGAGCCCGGTCGACACCGTTATCTTCTCCGGCATGGTCACGGAAAGCTCCGGATCGACTACCGCGAGATCAGGTATGATCGCCTCGTCGCTTATCAGGAGCTTGGCTCCGCTCTCTGTATCTGTGACACAGGCGAACCTTGTGACCTCAGCGCCGGTCCCCGCGGTCGTAGGGACTGCCGCCATGAAAGGAAGGTGGTTTATCGCCTCGTTCGTGGATCCCTTCCCCGCGGCGTGATCTGATATCTTCCCGCCGGAAACGGAAAGCAGGGCTATGGCTTTCATCGTGTCTATCTGGCTCCCGCCGCCTGCGGCGACAAGCATATCGCATCCGTTAGCGTTGAAAACGCCGAGACCTTCGTCCACCATACAGTCGTCAGGCTCGCCAGTGACTCCGGTGAACAGGATGTGTCCGATCTTTAGGCCGTCCATCATTTTCTCTATCCTCGGTACGGTGCCGCTCTTAACGGCGCTTCCGCCTGCCACGATCAGGGCGGTATGTCCATGCCCGCTGAGGTGGAGAAGGAGCTCGTCAAGGCATCCTCTTCCGGTGATGATCAGCTCCGGCGTTCTGAAAGAATATGCCATTTCTCTTCCTTTTCCGCTGTATGAAACAGCGCTTTAAAATGTTATCATCCTATATATTAAATATACCAAAGCGGCGCACGCTATGCAATAGAACAAGGGCTTTCGGAGCATACTAAAAGCGGCGGTTTTGTTGACATCACCGATTTAACGTGTTAAACTGTTACAGTATATCATAAGCTGCATTATATGGAAGGAAACAATGCGTAAATGACTGATTACGGGAAGATTCTGAAACCCGGCGAGAAGGCGATATACGACCTTCGCGAACTGTTCAGCCGCTATGGCTACAGCGAGTTCAAGGCGGGGAAATTCGAGGACTATGAGCTGTACTCTGAGAACAAGGATTTTCTGTCTAACGACGGCATCCTGACTTTCACGGATACGAACGGGCATCTGATGGCTCTCAAGCCTGATGTCACTCTTTCCGTGGCCAAGGACGCCGAATGGCATCCGGGAGTGACCCGGAAGATCTATTACGATGACGAAGTCTACAGGATGAGCAGCTATTCCCACGATTTCAGGGAGATAATGCAGACGGGGATCGAGTGCATGGGAGACGTCGACTCCTACGACGAGTGCGAAGTGCTTGTCATGGCGGTAAAGAGCCTGGAGCTGATCAGCGGCGAATACGTTCTCGACATATCTCACATGTCAATCGTGAAAGAGATAATCGACGGACTCGGGCTCTCGCAGGGAGACGTGAAGAAAGTCCTGCACTGCCTCGGACAGAAGAACGCCCACGGGATCAGGTACATCTGCGGTGAAAAGGGCGTGCCCGACGACGCAGCGGAAAAGGTCATAAAGCTCGTCCACACGTACGGAGAGATGGACGATGTTCTTCCCGAGATCGAGAAGCTCGTCTCAGACGAGGCGGTCGACCAGCTCAGGATGATAAGAGACGTGCTTAAAGCCGAAGGCCTGGACAAAAACGTGAGGTTCGACTTCTCAGTCGTGAACGAGATGGGATACTATAACGGGATCATGTTCGACGGCTTTGTAAAGGGACTGTCGAAGCCTGTGATCGCGGGAGGACGCTATGACAACCTCATGAAGAGCATGGGGAAGAAGTGCGGGGCCGTGGGATTCTCGGTATCCGTCGACGCGCTGGAGCGCCTTTCGGAAAATAAGAAAAAGAATGACGTGGACGTCCTTCTGATATATGATGAGGATACGGACACCGCGGAGCTGTCGCGCGAGGCGGACAGGCTGAGGGAAGACGGCAGCACGGTGCTCTGCGAGCGCCGGGTCCCGGAAAAGCTGAAGTACGGAAAGCTGATAGAGCTTGGGAATAAAGACGGGAGGCGCGGAGAATGAGCGGAATGATAAACATAGCGCTTCCTAAGGGAAGACTCGGGGACCAGGTCTACGACATGTTCGAAAAGGCCGGGTACGACTGCCCTGACATAAAAGAAGACAGCAGGAAGCTCTTCTTCGAGAACAGGGAGAAGGGCGTAAGGTTCTTCTGGGTGAAGCCTTCGGACGTCGCTGTATACGTCGGAAGAGGGGCGGCGGACCTTGGCGTCGCCGGAAAGGACATACTTCTCGAGCATCAGCCTGACGTATACGAGCTCCTTGACCTCCGCGTCGGAGCCTGCAGGATGGCGGTCGCGGCGCCGCAGTCGTTCAGGGACAACGAGGATATGACGCTCAGGGTCGCGACGAAGTTCCCGAACATAGCGGAAAAGTACTACTCAGGAAAGAGCAGAGACATAGACATAATAGAGCTCCACGGATCGATAGAGCTCGCCCCGCTTCTCGGGCTTTCGGACGTGATAGTCGACATAGTGGAGACTGGGAACACTCTGAAAGCGAACGGACTCGAGCAGAAGGCAGAGGTCTGCCGGATAAGCGCGAGGCTTATAGCGAACAAAGCAAATTTCAAATTCAAGACAAAAGAGATAGAAGACATTACAGAGGCGCTCGGAAGAGTCGTCGAAAGGAGACAGGATGATTAAGATTTACAGATACGGAGAAGTCGACCCTAAGGAGCTTTTTTCCAGGACAAAGATGCCTACGGGCGTAGAGGATATCGTAGCAGGCATCATTTCAGACATCAGAGAGAACGGCGACAAGGCGCTTCTGGAATATAACAGGAAGTTCGATAAGAACGATTCCGAAGAGCTTGAAGTCACACAGGAGGAGATACAGGCGGCTTACGATTCTGTAGATCCAGAACTTATCCAGGTGATGGAAGAAGCCGCGGACAACATCCGCTCTTTCCACAGCCACCAGAAGAGGAACAGCTTCATCATAAGCGAGAAGGACGGCATCGTACTCGGACAGAAGGTAATGCCGATAAGGCGCGCCGGCGTATACGTTCCGGGCGGCACCGCCGCGTATCCTTCGACAGTCCTGATGGACTGCATCCCTGCGAAGATAGCAGGCTGTGAAGACATAATCATCACGACTCCGGCAACAGGAGGGAGCATCAATCCTGCCATCCTCGCCGCGGCGAAGATCGCGGGCGTTACCAGGATCTTCAAAGTCGGGGGCGCTCAGGCAGTCGCGGCTCTCGCGTACGGAACGGAGACGATCCCCAAGGTGGACAAGATCGTGGGGCCGGGTAACGCGTTCGTGGCAGAAGCCAAGAAGCAGGTGTTCGGCGAGGTCGCTATCGACATGGTAGCCGGGCCGAGCGAGATCCTCGTCATCGCGGACGGAAGCTGCGACCCTGTGGTGGTAGCGGCGGATATGCTTTCACAGGCCGAGCACGACAAGTTCGCAACAGCCGTGCTCGTTACGGATTCGGAGGATCTGGCGAATGGAGTCGCAGAGGAGCTCGAGACACAGCTCGCGAAGCTTCCGCGTGAGGAGATAGCGAGAGCATCCGTAGACAACAACGGCAAGATCATCATCGCTGACGATCTGCTTAAGGTGATAGAAGTGGCAAACGAGATAGCGCCGGAGCATCTGGAGCTCTGCGTGGACGATCCGTTCGCATATCTTGACAAGATCAGGAACGCGGGATCGATCTTCCTCGGGAAGAACTGTCCGGAAGCCCTGGGCGACTACTTCGCTGGACCTAACCACACTCTTCCTACAAGCGGCACAGCCAAGTTCTACAGCGCGCTTTCAGTGGATGACTTCACCAAGCGCTCGCAGTATTCATACTACACTGCGGAGGCCCTTGACAGAGTGGCTGACAAGATAGCGAGATTCGCGGAGGAAGAAGGACTTCAGGCGCACGCCAGGAGCGTGCTCGTAAGAAGAGAACAGAAAGAGAGCAGGAAATGAGCCGCTACATAGCTGAGAGATATAAGGATTTCAAAGCATACGAAGCAGGGGAACAGCTCGATGACAGGGAATACATCAGGCTGAACACGAACGAGAGCCCGTTCCCGCCGTCTCCTTTTGTAATGAAGGCGATGGAAGACTTCGACCTGTCGAAGATGAGGCTATACCCTGATCCGTTCAGCACGTCTCTCAGGAAGAAGATAGCGGATAAGTACGGGATACTTCCGGAGAACGTCCTGGTCACCAACGGGTCGGACGACGTTCTTTCATTCGCGTTCACGGCGTTCAACGAGATAGGGACTAAAGGGGAAGGTAAGGCTTCCGTGGTGTTCCCTGACGTCACGTACAACTTCTACGAGATCCTCTGCGGCCTGCACGGGGTAAGGTACAGGACGGTCCCGGTAGGCGGGGACATGACGGTGGATCCGGCGGATTATATGAACACGGGCGCCAACGTGGTGCTTCCCAACCCGAACGCACCTACGGGCATAGCGCTTCCGCTTTCCGACATCGAGAAGATCGTATCTTCCAACAGAGACCACGTGGTCCTGATAGACGAGGCTTACATAGATTTCGGCTGGGAGACGGCCGTCCCTCTGATAAAGAAGTACGACAACCTCCTGATAAGCCAGACATACTCCAAGTCCAGGAGCTTCGCGGGAGGCCGCGTAGGCTTTGCCATAGGGGACAAAGGCATCATCAGTGATCTCCTGAAGATCCAGCAGTCACAGAGCCCGTATAACGTGAACTCGATATCGCTTAGGCTCGCGGAGGCTGCGCTTGACGACGAGGAGTACTATCTGGAGAACTGCCGGACGATACGCGAGAACAGGAGATACACCAGGAACGCGCTTCTCGAGATGGGATTCAGGGTCCTTCCGTCGAGCACGAACTTCGTCTTCGCAAAGCACCCGGACATAAAGGGCGCGGAAATATATGAGGAGCTCAAGAAGAGGGGCATCCTCGTAAGACATTTCGACCGCGACAGGATCCGCGGATACAACAGGATCTCGATCGGCACGAAAGCACAGATGGACAGGCTGATAGAAGCGCTCGCCGAGATCATTAAGGAATATGAGAACAGACCGGAGGAAGAGAAATGAGAAATGCCGAGATAAGGCGCGACACCGCCGAGACCAAGATAAGCATCAGCCTGACGCTCGAGGGCACGGGCAAGAACAAGATCGACACAGGAGTGGGATTCCTGGATCATATGCTTACCCTGTTCGCGAAGCACGGCAGCTTCGACCTTGCCGTAAGATGCGACGGAGACAACTATGTCGACGATCATCACTCGGTGGAGGACATAGGCATATCTCTCGGACAGGCTTTCGCCCAGGCTCTGGGTGATAAAAAGGGCATCCGCCGCTATGCGGATACGATCCTTCCGATGGACGAGGCCCTGATACTCACGTCAGTCGATATATCCGGGAGGGATTATCTGAATTACGGCCTTAATATCCCGACGCAGAGGGTCGGGACTTTCGACACGGAGCTCGTGAAAGAGTTCCTGCTCGGATTCGTGAGGAACTCGAACATGACGCTTCACTTGGTACAGCTCGCCGGTGAGAATTCACATCACATCATAGAGGGGACTTTCAAGTCGCTCGCGAGGACCCTTAGGCAGGCGGTCGAGATAGACCCTGAGCACGCAGGCGAGATCCCGTCGACAAAAGGAGTGCTGTAGATGGTAGCGATAATCGATTACGGAGCGGGCAATCTTTTCTCGCTCGCGTCCTCGCTTAAGCACATCGGTGCTGAAGCGGTGATCACAAGCGATACAGATGAGATCAGGAAAGCTGACAGGATGATCCTTCCGGGAGTGGGAGCTTTCGGAGACGCCGCGGCGGAGCTTAAGGCAAGAGGCCTTGATACAGTCATAAAGGAAGAAGCCCTTTCGGGGAAGCCGCTCATGGGGATATGCCTGGGCATGCAGCTTCTCTTCGAGAAGAGCCTGGAATACGGCGAGCATGAAGGGCTCGGCCTGATCAGGGGAACGGTAAGGCCGCTTGAAGGATATATTCCCGAAGGATACAAGATACCTCAGATCGGATGGAACTCTCTTAAGTTCCATAACGGGAAGCATCCTGTGTTCAGAGACGTTGAAGAGGGCGGGTTCGTATACTTCGTCCATTCTTTCTACGGCGACTGCGACGGAGAGCAGCTGGCGGCTTCATGTGAATATGGAAAGACAGTAACCGCTGCCGTAAGCGAGGGATCTGTCATCGGATGCCAGTTCCATCCTGAGAAGAGCGGAGAGACAGGTCTTTCAATATTACGTGCGTTCTGTGAATGGCAGGGAGGCGGCAAATGTTAACCAAAAGAATAATACCGTGCCTTGACGTGAAAGACGGAAGAGTCGTAAAGGGCGTCAGGTTCCAGGGGCTGAACGACGTGGATTCGCCTGTTGAGCTTGCGGACTTCTACAGCAGAAACGGCGCGGATGAGCTCGTGTTCTACGATATCACGGCAAGCGCCGAGGGAAGGAAGCTCTTCACCGAGATACTGACAGAAGTCGCGTCGACTATCTTCATACCGCTGACAGTAGGAGGCGGCATAGCGACGCTGGAGGACTTCGACAGGGTGCTCAAGTGCGGCGCGGACAAGGTAAGCGTGAACAGCGGAGCAATCGCGGATCCTGACCTGATCCCGAGAGCGGCAGAGAAATACGGCGACCAGTGCGTCGTCATCTCCGCGGACGTTTCGATGGTCGACGGAGTGTACCGTGTGTTCGCGAAAGGCGCCCGTGAGAACACGGGGATGGAGGCGATAAGCTGGATAAAGCGCTGCGTGGATAACGGAGCCGGTGAAGTGGTGCTGAACTCGATCGACACAGACGGCGTGAAAGGAGGCTTCGACCTTCCTATGCTCAAAGCGGTGAGCGACGCGGTGGACGTACCGGTGATAGCGTCCGGAGGCGCGGGCTGCACAGACGATTTTGTGACACTGTTCAAGACACTTCCTAAGGTAGACGCGGGACTTGCCGCATCGATCTTCCACTTCGGTGAGGTCGCGATACCCGACCTGAAGGACAGACTTGCTTCTGAAGGAATATGTGTAAGGAGATAACATGACTGTAGACGAGAGATTCAACATAGACGATCTGAAGTTCGACGAAAAGGGACTTATCCCGGCGGTGGTCGTCGAGGCAGGCACCCACAGGCTTCTCATGGTCGCGTACATGAATAAAGAGAGCCTGAAGATATCGATGGAGAAAAAGCTCACGTGCTTCTGGAGCAGATCGCGTCAGGAGCTCTGGCTGAAGGGCGAGACGAGCGGGAACTACCAGCATATCGTGAGCATCACGGCCGACTGCGACCTGGACACGCTCGAGGTGATAGTGGAGAAGGACGGACCTGCGTGCCACACGGGCGCGGAATCATGCTTCTTCAATCCAGTGTGGGAAAGCGACGAGCTTTCGGACTTCACTCTTGATGATCTGATGGAGCTCATAGCGGGGAGAAAGACAGACCCCAAGGAGGGCTCGTATACCTCGTATCTGTTCGACAAGGGGATCGACAAGATCCTGAAGAAAGTCGGCGAGGAGAGCACGGAAGTGATCATCGCCGCGAAGGCAGACGATAAAAAAGAGACCATATACGAGGTCGCGGATCTCTGCTACCACGTAATGGTCATGATGATAGAAATGGGCATTTCTGTTGAGGACATCAGAAAGGAGCTCGCTTCACGGCACGTGATAGACCACAAGGTGAAGCAGGAGCACATGACGTCATAGAAGAAAGTGTAAACGACATAATAAAAAGGCCCCGTTCTGAACGAACGAGGCCTTTTGCTTATTTGATCTTTACCGCCGTTCCGTAGGCGATGACTTCGGCAGCGCCCTGCATGATGGCGGACGATGAATAGCGGACGTTCACTATCGCGTCTGCTCCGAGCTGTTCCGCCTCGGCGACCATGCGCTTCGTAGCGAGTGCGCGCGCGTCGTTCATCATCTCATTGTAGGCTTTGAGCTCGCCGCCCACGATCGTTTTCAGGCCCTGAGTGATATCACGGCCGATGTTCTTAGACTGGATCGTGCTGCCTTTTACAAGGCCGAGCATCTCAAGCTCTTTTCCGCTTATGTAATCAGTATTTACCAAGATCATCTTCTTCTCCTCCTTTGATCTCTCTGATCCTCTGTATCAGGACGTAAATCAGCGCCCCTGCTATTTTCTTCCCGCGCTTTTTCATATCGTTCACCTCGGCAGTGTCTGAAGAGGCCTGAGGCCTGCCTTTCCGGCCAGTGCTTCCGCCTCGTCAAAGCCGTACGTCAGAGTCGCTTTGTCATGTGAGTCGCTCGACAGGATGACGCTGCATCCGCGCCTCGCGAGCTCGGCCAGGATATCCTCCGACGGATACGGGGAAGTCCTGTAGCCGCGCGACATGGCTCCGGTATTGATCTCGAAGATCAGGCTCCTGTCTCTTGAAAGGACGTCCAGCGCCTTCATCCAGGACAGTATGTACCTCGGGTCTCTCTCGTCGAAGAGACGGCCGTCGTCGTTGAACTTCGTGATGAGATCGAAGTGGCCTATCATATCACATTTCGTGATACGGGCGACAGACGACACCTCGCTGAAGTAGTCTGATATCAGGCTGTAGATGTCGCCCGAATAAAGCCTTTCGCAGGCGTCTTTCAGGATGTCTTCTGATTCATCGACAGGGAAGTATTCCCCGTCCTTTCTGATATAGTGGCAGGACCCTATGATATAGTCCCAGCCGTAGTCGTAGTCTTCCGGATCAGAGAAGAGATCCATTTCTATGCCGCACAGGATCTTTATGTCTTCCGCGTACTTGTCTTTGAGCCTGTTTATCTCATCAAAGTATTCCCGCATGCCTTCTCTGGACATGCAGTAGCTTTCGTCTATGGAAGTATATGAGTGGCCGGAGAAGCCGAGCTCGGGCATGCCGAGAGAGACAGCCTCCCTGACGATCTCCTCAGGGCTGCTGCTTCCGTCGCAGTATGTGGTATGCGTATGATAGTTGCACTTTATCTCCGGCATCAGGATCACCTTCTACTTTCCCTGCTGTGCCTGCTCTTCCTGTCTCTTCTTCGCGAGCAGTACTGCTCTCGCGAGCTGGTCTGCGCATGACGTAGGCCTCGGCCCGCATGTGTTGCCGAGAAGCTTGTCTGCTATCTCGTCGGCGGTCCATCCGTCCACCAGCTTGGATATGGCCTTCAGGTTGCCGTTACAGCCGCCGAGGAAGCTGATGTCCGTGACTTTTCCGTCCTCGTCCATGTCAAAATCTATTCTTTGGGAACATGTCCCCGTCGTGTTGTACGTGTATTCCATGTCTTCTGTTTCCTCCGTATTCCTTCTTTATTATATCATATGTCATTTTACCCATGGGGCGGAGTTTTAATCACGGCCGCGGATAATATTTGTTAGAATATTCGGAATAAAAAGAGAGCACCAGCTTTTATATGATATAATCAGGATAACATATAATGATCGTTCAGGAAGCTCCGGGGCGGGGAATGACGGTAATGCTGTTCCGGGGCTGACGAGAATTGTTTAGAAAGGTGGAAAAGAATGAAACTACGCACAACATTGAACGGTGTCAGCTATTCGTTCAAAGACGTGAACGATGTGCTGGCAAAGGCCAACGAGCCGAAATCCGCAGACAGGCTGCAGGGTATCGCGGCCGCGGACGAGACTGAGAGGGTTGCTGCGAAAGTTGTTCTGTCCGAGCTGACTGTAGGCGACATCGTGGAGCATCCTGCCGTACCTGCAGAGAAGGACGAGGTTACGAGGACAGAGCTTGATGGAATGAACAAGAGGACGTATGAGACTCTGAAGAACCTGACCATCGGCGAGTTCCGTAATGTAGTCCTGAGCGACAGGACCGACTGCCCTAAGATCCAGTGGATGTCGAGGGGCATCATCGGAGAAGTCGCGGCTGCAACGGCAAAGCTGATGAGCGCCATGGACCTGGTATACGCGGGCTCCAAGATCTATAAGATCACGAAGTGCCGCACAGAGATAGGCCAGCCGGGCACACTGTCCTACAGATGCCAGACCAACAGCCCGACAGACGATCCTGAAGAGATCCTGCTCGGAGTAATGGAAGGACTGACATACGGATGCGGAGACGCCTGCATCGGTATCAACCCTGTAGAGGACAACTTTGAGAGCACCAAGCGTATCGCTGACAGACTCTACGAGTTCATGGAGGAGCAGAAAGTACCTTCACAGCTGATAGTGCTCTCGCACATCACCACTCAGATGGACGCCATCAAGAGGGGAGTTCCTCTGTCGATGGTGTTCCAGTCGATCGCTGGGACACAGAAGGCGAATGACGACTTCGGCACCAACAGAGAGATGCTGATCGAAGGATATCACGTAGCTGAGGATTACGGCTGGACGACAGGCCCTAACCTGAACTACTTCGAGACAGGACAGGGCTCAGAGGTATCCATCGACGCCGACGAGGGAGTCGACGAGATGACTCTTGAAGCCCGTACCTACGGCTTTGCGAGATTCTTCAAGCCGTTCATGGTCAATAACGTATCCGGATTCATCGGACCTGAGACCATCTACGACGGAAAAGAAATGATCAGAGCCAACCTGGAAGACTGCTTCATGGGCAAGCTCATGGGACTTCCTATGGGAATGGCGCCGTGCTTCACCAACCATACGCCTATCACCATCGACGACCAGCAGATGGGAACGATGCTGACGACTATGGAAGGCGCGGGCTACTTCATGGGAGTGCCTCAGGGCGACGACGTGATGCTCGCGTATCAGGATACGAGCTTCCAGGACGATATCACTCTGAGAGCTCTCGCTCACAAGACTCCGGCCCCTGCATTCATGAAGTGGATGATAAAGAAGGGGCTGCTCACAGAAGACGGCAAGCCGACAGAGCTCTGCGGCGACGCCTCAATCTTTCTTTAGGAGGGAACAATGAACGACGAAGAATTGAAGAAAATGATCGAATCAGTAGTCAAAAAGACTATCGGCAAGAAGCCGGCTGATTCAGAAGCCTGCCCGGCCTGCGAGGCCGAGGACGGCGAAGTTCCTGACATCCGTGCGGTCCCTCTGAACGAGCAGTATTACCTTGACAACGCCAAAGATGAGGAAGCTCTGAAAGAGATGAGGAAGATCACGGCTGCCAGAGTCTGCATCGGAAGAGCAGGCGCGAGATGCAAGACGATACCGTACCTCAGGCTCCTTGCCGATCACGCCGGCGCGTTCGACGCCGTGCTGAACGATCCTTCAGAGGAGCTCATCAAGGAGAACGGCTTCTTCTGCATACAGAGCGAATGCAAGGACAAGGACGAGTATCTTGCCAGGCCTGACCTCGGGCGTCTACTTGACGACGAGACCAAGAAGGCCATCAGAGAGAACTGCATCATGAATCCTGACGTTCAGGTGATCGCGTCAGAGGGGCTGTCGAGCACAGCTTTCGACGCCAACATCTCCGACGTCATGAAGGCCATGATGGAGGGACTCAAGGTAGAGGGATTATCTGTAGGGACTCCTATCTACATCAAGTATTCACGTGTGCCGACCGAAGATCAGGTCACAGAGGTCACACATCCGAAAGTAACCGTCATCCTGGTCGGCGAGAGGCCGGGAATGTCGACATATCAGTCGATGTCAGCCTACATGACATATGAAGGACATGTGGGCATCGAGGAAGCGAAGAGAACAGTCATCTCGAATATCTACGGCGGCGGCACTCCTCCTGCGGAAGCCGGAGCGTATGTCGCTACTCTGGTAAAGAAGATGATCGAGCAGAAAGCTTCCGGGACCGATCTTGTCATCGCATAGCTTTGCGGGACAGGGCATGACCAGACGAGGCTCCGCGGGAAAACCCGCGGGGTCTTTTTTCTATTCTTAATATTTCTTTATCTTTTCTCCGGGGTGTGGTAGAATACATCTGTCACATCATTTGGCAGGAAGACAAGAAGGTAGGACATATGAATAAAAGCTTCAATATATATAAAATGACAGCGGTTCTTCTCGCGGTACTTCTCACAGTGACAGCCCTCTTTGCCTGCGGGAACAAAGATGAGTCCGGGAAGGAACAGAAAGAGGAGAAGATAGAGTTTACCGCGAACAGCCCGATCGGCGTCGCGGAGACGTACATAGGTAAGGATATCCAGGAGCTCATCGAAGCGGTGGGGACGCTGAAAGAGGAGCCTCTGATAGAGCCTTCGAATGACGGCGGAGGATATCAGGGGACATATGAGTTCGACGGGTTCACAGCGTATACTTACGCGAAGTCGGAAGACGCCGAGGCCGTCGTGACAGAGATAGTCCCGGACGTGGATTCCGAGGTGTATAAGGAAAGCATAAAGAAGAGCGGAGAGTCTGACGCGAAGTAGGTGAAGAGATGCTGAAGAGGATACTTGCGCTGCTGCTGATAATATGCTCTGTCCTCATTGCTTCCTCATGCGGAGCTGATCCACGGGAAGAGGGAATGCAGGAAGAGACTCAGGCGGCGGTAGAGGAGAACGGCAGCTACGATTCCAAAGAGGACGTCGCCGAATACCTCAGTATATATAAGAAGCTTCCGAAGAATTATATAACCAAGAAGGAAGCGAAGAAGCTCGGGTGGCACGGCGGATCCGTGGAGAAGTACGCGCCGGGCAAAGCCATCGGAGGAGGATATTTCGGCAACTACGAGAAGAGGCTTCCGGAGAAGAAGGGGCGCGAGTACCGCGAATGCGACATAGACACGCTGGGGAAGAAGAAGCGCGGGCCGAAGAGGCTCATATATTCAAACGACGGTCTCATATATTATACGGGAGACCACTACAGGACTTTTGAGAAGATGCCGCAGAGCGCATAGTAATGGAGGTGCGACGGTATGGAAAACGAATACATAATTGATCTTGCAGGCGCAGGCTCCGAAGAGGACATACAGGAGCGCATAGCCGAATCGCTTCCGCTTCCGGATTATTACGGGAATAACCTCGACGCTCTTTACGACGTACTTACCGAAATGGGAGACGGCTGGCATATCGTTATAGCCAACCAGTATGACGTAGACGAGGAAGTGAGGAATTACGTCGATGACCTGATAAATGTCCTTGAGGACGCTTCTGCCGTTGTCGACGATCTTGTCGTGGAATATGACGAGGATGAGGACTTCTACGGCGGCGATATTGACTGATTTTTCCTGTTGACATTCAAATGGGCTTGTCATATACTTAAAAAGCGTCATTATGTAAAAATATCAGGGCCAGATAAAAAGGCTCTTGATTTTAGTTAGAAAAAACGGAGGGACCGGCATGAGAGTTAAAGTCATTTTGGAATGCACAGAATGCAAGCACAGAAACTACAATACCATGAAGAACAAGAAGAACGATCCTGATCGTATGGAGATCAAGAAGTATTGTCCGTTCTGCAGAAAAGCTACTGTTCACAAAGAAACAAAGTAATCGGTAATTGAGGTAGATCATGGCTAACGAAAACAAGGAAAAGTCTGCCGTCAAAAAGGCAGCGGATACAGCCAAGAAATCCGCAAAGAAGAAGAACGCCAAGAACGAGAGCGCGATGGACTTCTTTGCAGGCGTAAGACAGGAGCTCCGCAAGGTCGTATGGCCTACTAGAAAAGAGCTGATCTCATACACAGTCGTAGTTATCGCGACATGTGCGGTTTTTGCTATTGGATTCTGGCTGATGGACATGGGTATTCTCGAGATCCTGAAGCAGCTTCTCGGAATCACTCTTTCTTAATCAGTTATTACTGATATATATAAGGAGAGCAGACACAGATGTCAGATACTGAGATCCTGGAGACAACAGAACAGGAAGATGTAAAGACCACGGAAGAGGCCGCTGCGGCTGAGCAGCCGGTGAAGGCGCCTGAGCATAAGAACATCGCTTCGCCGCTTGAGGGCGAGGGGATCAGAGGCGACGGCCAGGCAAGATGGTACGTGGTCCATACATATTCGGGACATGAAAACAAGGTGAAGGTCAACATCGAGAAGATGGTCGAGACCAGGGACATGCACGACGTCATACTGGACATCGTCGTTCCTGAGGAAGACCGCATCGAGATCAGAGACGGACAGAAGCGTATAAAGAAGCGCAAGATGTTCCCCGGATATGTCATCGTTAAGATGATAGTAAATAATGAGAGCTGGTATCTCGTAAGAAATACACAAGGCGTGACCGGCTTCGTAGGACAGGGATCCGACCCTATTCCTCTGACGCCGGAAGAAGTTGCCCGCATGGGCATCGAGAAGACAGATATCGATCTGGATGTTGAGATCGGCGATACCGTCAGAGTCATAAGCGGACCGTTTGAGACGATGATGGGAGAAGTCACGGAGATCAATCCTGACAAACAGGTACTTACCGTCAAGATCTCGGCATTCGGAAGAGATACTCCTGTGGAGCTTGAGTTCACACAGGTAGATAAGATGCAGTAAGACGCATCGTGAATAACTGAAGGAAGGAGGAGCAGTATGGCGAAAAAGATCGAAGGCTATATCAAGCTGCAGATCCCGGCCGGCGGAGCTACTCCGGCACCACCTGTAGGTCCTGCGCTTGGACAGCACGGAGTCAACATCATGGACTTCTGCAAGCAGTTCAACGCAAAGACACAGGATCAGCCCGGAATGCTTATCCCGGTAGTCATCACGGTTTACGCCGACAGATCGTTCACGTTCATCACCAAGACACCGCCTGCGGCAGTTTTGATCAAAAAGGCAGCAGGTCTCGATAAGGCGTCAGGCGAGCCGAACAGGAACAAGGTGGCGACCATCACAGTCGCACAGGCAGAAGAGATCGCAAAGGTCAAGATGCCGGATCTGAACGCGGCAAATCTTGAGGCGGCTACAGAGATGATCAAAGGCACCGCGAGAAGCATGGGCATAGTAGTAGAAGGTTAAGCTTTTGTGGGAGTGCTCCGGCGAATCAATGACCAGACCGGACGCGAAGGAACCACGAATGGAGGTAATGAAATGGCCAAACATGGAAAGATCTACAGAGCTTCCGCTGAATCATTCGACAAGACACAGCTGAATGACGTACAGGAAGCGATGAAAATCGTGCTGGATACAGCAAAAGCAAAGTTCGACGAGACGATCGAAGTTCACGTAAGACTCGGTGTCGACGGAAGACACGCCGACCAGCAGGTAAGAGGAGCTATCGTACTGCCGAACGGAACAGGTAAAGAAGTAAAGGTGCTCGTATTTGCCAAGGGACCTAAGGCTGATGAAGCCGAGGCGGCCGGCGCTGATTACGTAGGCGCTGAGGACCTGGCGGCAAAGATCCAGAAAGAGAACTGGTTCGACTTCGACGCAGTCGTCGCTACACCGGACATGATGGGCGTAGTCGGAAGACTCGGACGTGTACTCGGACCTAAGGGACTCATGCCGAACCCTAAGTCGGGCACAGTAACGATGGACCTCGAGAAAGCTCTCAAGGACATCAAAGCAGGTAAAGTCGAGTACAGACTTGACAAGCAGAACATCGTCCACACAGTGATCGGAAAGAAATCATTCGGACCTGAGAAGCTCACGGAGAACTTCGACGCGCTGATGGCAGCCATCATCAAGGCTAAGCCTGCAGCTGCAAAGGGACAGTATCTGAAGAGCGTTACGCTTTCTTCAACAATGGGCCCTGGCGTCAAGATCAATCCGGCGCTCATCGGCTAAGGACGAAAAACAAATTAGAAAGTTATAACCTGAGACAGCGGGTGCGTAAAGCTCAATATCCCGCCGAGGTACGATAAATAAATTACCGGCCCCGTTTGTCTTGGAACGCGGGCCTATTTTTATTCAAGTACCTGGAAATTCGCTGGATCCGAGAATTCATTCGAGGATCCCGGAAAGGAGAAATAATGTCTGTAGAAGCTAAACAGCAAAAGCAGGCTGTGATCGACGAGATCAAAGCAAAGCTTGACGGAGCTGAGGCAGTAGTCCTGATCGACTACATGGGAACGACAGTTGCCCAGGCCGACGCGCTGAGGAAGACTCTCCGTGAAGCAGACGTCGACTACACTGTTTACAAAAACACTCTTATGAAGAGAGCTATCGCCGGAACAGAGTTTGAACCTCTCGGCGACGCAATGAAGGGACCTAGCGCCATCGCTATCAGCAAGACCGACGCTACGGCTCCTGGAAGACTTCTTAAGAAGGCAATGAAGGACTTCAACAAAATGGAATTCAAAGCCGGAGTAGTTGAAGGCACATATTACGACAAGGATGGCATCGAGCAAATCGCCAGCATCCCGTCAAGAGAGGAACTTCTCGCGAAGTTCATGGGAAGCATCCAGTCGCCTGTCAGCAAGTTCGTCAGAACTCTCTCAGCTGTCGCAGAGAGCAAGGCCGGTGGAAAAGCGGAAGATGCCGCAGCAGCGGAATAGTAAATATTCAGATTTAGGAGGACAATATAATGGATAAAGATCAGATTATCGAAGCCATCAAAGGCATGACAGTTCTTGAGCTCAACGAGCTCGTTAAAGCTTGCGAAGAGGAGTTCGGCGTCAGCGCAGCAGCTCCTGTAGCAGTTGCAGGTGCAGCAGACGGTGCTGCTGAAGAAGAGCAGACTTCATTCACAGTTGTTCTTTCTGAGATCGGTGCTCAGAAGATCAAGGTCATCAAGGTCGTCAGAGAGATCACAGGACTTGGACTTAAGGAAGCTAAGGCTCTCGTTGATGAAGCTCCATCAAACGTTAAGGAAGACATCGACAAGGACGAAGCTGAGCAGATCAAGGCCAAGCTCGAAGAAGCAGGCGCTACAGTAGAGTTCAAATAGTTCACCTGCGGAAGTGATTTGAAAGTCACCGGCCCTCCGGGTAACACCGGAGGGCTTTTTTCGTCCCCCGGGCCGCGGCGGCGCGGCTCGTCTTTTTAAGAAATTTATCTAATAATTTCTGAAATTTCTCTTGATATATGATTCTGGTTGCAGTATACTATTAAATTGCTTTAATATGCGATTGATAAATGAATAAGGAGTGATAATATGCCTAAACCAATAAAAGTTGGCAGGAAAGAACGTATGTCATTCGGGAAGATCGATGAAGTATGGCCTATGCCGAACCTCATTGGAATTCAAACGAATTCCTACAAGTGGTTCGTCGAGGAAGGACTGAAAGAAGTCTTCGAGGACATCTCGCCGATCAAGGATTACGCAGGTAACCTTTCCCTTGAATTCGTAGATTATCATCTGTCTGATGAGACAAAGTATGATCAGGAAGAATGCAAGGCGCGCGACGTGACATATGCTGCTCCGCTTAAGGTAACGGTAAGGCTCATCAACGGCGAGACTGGTGAGATCGTACCTAAGGAAATGTTCATGGGAGACTTTCCTCTTATGACGGAGAAAGGCACGTTCATTTATAACGGTGCTGAGAGAGTTATCGTAACACAGCTGGTAAGATCTCCGGGACCGTATTTTGACGTTGAGACAGACAAGTCCAACAACAAGCTCTACAACTCCCAGATCATCCCTAACAGAGGAGCCTGGATCGAGTATGAGACAGACACGAACGGCGTTCTCTACGCCCGTGTCGACAGGACGAGGAAGCAGCCTCTTACGGCTCTTCTCCGCGCGCTCGGCATCGGCTCCAACGATGAGATAATCGCACTTCTGGGCAATGACGACAGGCTCATGAAGACACTTGAGAAGGATCCGACCAACGACGAGGACAGCGGACTCAAGGAGATCTACAAGAAGCTGAGACCTGGCGAGCCTGCCACGGCTGACAGCGCGAGAACGCTGATCAACTCACTCTTCTACGACGCTAAGAGATATGATCTCTCGCACGTAGGAAGATATAAATATAATAAGAAGCTCGGCATTTCCGGAAGACTCGTGAACACTCACGCAGCCGAGGACGTCATCGATCCTAATACGGGAGAGATAATGGTAGAAGCAGGCGGATTCATCGACCGCGATCTCGCCATCGCGATCGAGAACGCCGGCGTAGTTTCCGTGCTTGCGTACGCGAGAGACGAGAACGACACGACCAAGGTCATCGGAAGCAATTTCGTCGACATCGAGCCATATATCGAGGGAAACGACATCGACCTGAAGAAGAACAGGCTTCCTAAGAAAGTCTACTATCCTGTACTCAAGGAGATCCTTGACCAGGGACTTTCCGGAGAAGATCTGCTCCAGGTACTGATCGAGAGAAAGAACGAGCTTTCGCCTAAGCACGTCATCGTACAGGACGTCGTGGCTTCAGTCAGCTATCTGCTGAACCTGAATCACGGAATCGGCAAGATCGACGACATCGACCATCTCGGAAACAGAAGGCTCAGGACTGTCGGAGAGCTTCTGCAGAACCAGTTCCGCATCGGCCTCTCGAGAGTTGAGAGATCTGTAAGAGAGAAGATGACGACATCACAGGGAATGGAGATGGCTACTCCTGAATCCCTGATAAACATCAGGCCTATCACGGCTGCCATCAAGGAATTCTTCGGAAGCTCGCAGCTGTCGCAGTTCATGGACCAGAACAACCCGCTCGCGGAGATCACTCACAAGAGAAGGCTTTCCGCGCTGGGACCTGGCGGACTGTCGAGAGAGCGCGCCGGATTCGAAGTAAGAGATATCCATCACTCCCACTACGGAAGGATGTGTCCTATCGAGACGCCTGAAGGTCCTAACATCGGACTTATCGGATCGCTCACGATCTACGGAGTCGTAAATGAATACGGATTCATCGAGACGCCGTACAGGATCGTTGACAAGAAGACAGGTGTCGTGACTGAAAAGGTCGAGTACCTTGCCGCTGACGAGGAAGAGCTGAAGATCATCGCGCAGGCCAACGAGCCGCTCGACGAGAACGGAAGATTCGTGAACGAGAAGGTCGCGGGCCGCGGCATCGACGGACAGATCGCCCTGTATCCGCGTGAAGACGTGGATCTCATGGACGTATCGCCTAAGCAGGTAGTATCCGTTGCTACAGCCATGATTCCGTTCCTGGAGCACGACGACGCCAACCGTGCGCTGATGGGGTCCAACATGCAGCGTCAGGCAGTACCGCTGCTCGTTACCGAGTCGCCTGTCGTAGGTACCGGAATGGAGTACAAAGCCGCGAGAGACTCAGGAGTCGTCATCCTTTCCAAGGCCGCGGGAACAGTTGAGTTCGTAGACGCCAGACAGATAAGGGTAAGAAGAGACGACAACGATGAGCTTGACGTATATGAGCTTCTGAAGTTCAGGCGTTCCAACCAGGGAACATGCATCAACCAGAGGCCTATCGTCAACCACGGCGAGCATATAGAAGAAGGCGAAGTCATCGCTGACGGACCTTCCACGAACATGGGCGAGATATCACTCGGAAAGAACCTCCTCATCGGATTCATGACGTGGGAAGGCTACAACTATGAGGACGCTATCGTGCTCAATGAGAAGCTCGTCATCAACGACGTGCTCACATCGATCCACATCGTTGAATATGAAGCAGACGCCAGGGATACGAAGCTCGGACCTGAAGAGATCACGAGAGACATCCCGAGCGTATCTAAAGACGCGACCAAGGATCTGGACGACATGGGTATCGTCAGGATCGGCGCAGAGGTAACGTCAACGGACATCCTCGTCGGAAAAGTCACTCCGAAGGGAGAGAACGATCTCTCCGCTGAGGAGAAGCTGCTCCGCGCTATCTTCGGTGAGAAAGCAAGAGAAGTAAGAGATACTTCGCACAGAGTTCCTCACGGCGAGACAGGTATCGTCGTGGACGTGAAGATCTTCTCACGTGAGAACAGAGACGAGCTTCCTCCTGGAGTCAACATGAGAGTCCGCTGCTACATCGCGACCAAGAGAAAGATCCAGGGCGGAGACAAGATGTCCGGACGTCACGGAAACAAGGGCGTTATCTCGAGGATCCTTCCTGAAGAGGATATGCCGTTCCTTGAGGACGGTACTCCGCTGCAGGTAATGCTGAATCCTCTCGGCGTACCTTCGCGTATGAACGTCGGACAGGTACTGGAAGTACACCTCGGCCTCGCCGCCAAGAAGAGGGGATGGTACATCGCGACCCCTGTATTCGACGGCGCGACATGGGACGACATCAGCAGGATGCTGATCGAGGAAGGATACTACGAAGAAGTAGAAGATCCTGAGACCGGGGAGATAATAAAGAAAGAAAAAGAGAAGCTGAGGCTGAGAGACGGAAGAACAGGCGAGTTCTTCGAGAATCCTGTCACCGTCGGATACATGTACATGCTGAAGCTCCATCACCTGGTAGACGATAAGATCCACGCAAGAGCCACGGGTCCGTATTCCCTCGTAACGCAGCAGCCGCTCGGCGGTAAAGCCCAGTTCGGCGGACAGCGTTTCGGAGAGATGGAAGTATGGGCGCTCGAAGCTTACGGCGCGGCTTACACTCTGCAGGAGATACTGACTGTCAAATCTGACGATATCGTCGGAAGAGTCAATACATATGAAGCTATCGTAAACGGAAAGAACATTCCTGAGCCGGGCATCCCTGAGTCATTCAAGGTGCTCATCAAAGAGCTCCAGAGCCTTGCTCTCGACGTGAGCGTACGTACAGAGAACGACAAGGAGATCGAGTTCAAGGAGCTCATGGACTACGATGCGCCTAAGGGCATTGACAGCATCATGAGACACAGCGCCGTATATTCATCTGAAGACGCTGACGATCAGGAGATCATCAACACGAGATATACGGAGCAGAGAGCTGAGGAAGAAGCCCGTGAGGAAGAGCCTGAAGAAGAGCCGGAAGAACTTACGGACGAGGAATTCATGGAAGAAGCCGAACCTGAAGTTGAAGAATAGGAAAGGGGAGTAATCCATGCCTGTTAATGACAGCGAGAAGAAAAATCAATATATAGAGTCCAACACATTTGAATCGCTACAGATCAAGCTGGCCTCCACCGACAAGATCGTGAATGTCTGGTCGCACGGAGAGGTCACCAAGCCTGAGACGATCAACTACAGGACTCTGAAGCCTGAGACAGACGGACTTTTCTGCGAGAAGATCTTCGGTCCTGTAAAGGACTGGGAGTGCCACTGTGGAAAGTACAAGAAGATCAGGTTCAAGGGCATCGTCTGCGACCGCTGCGGAGTTGAGGTCACCAAGGCTAAGGTAAGGAGAGAGCGCATGGGACACATCATGCTTGCCTCCCCTGTATCACACATCTGGTACTTCAAAGGCACTCCGTCCAGGATCGGCCTTGTTCTCGACATAACGCCGAGAGCCCTCGAACAGGTGCTGTATTTCGCCGCTTACATCGTCCTTGATCCGGGCGATACGGAGAAGACAGGACTTGTAGAGAAGCAGATACTTTCGGAACAGGAATACCGCGATCTGAAGGAACAGCTTGGAAACGCATTCAGAGCCCAGATGGGCGGCGAGGCGATAAGGGAGCTCCTTACGAGGATCGATCTCGAAGAGCTTTCAACTTCGCTGAGAGAACAGCTGAAGACAGCGTCAGCCCAGAAGAAGCTGAGGCTCGTCAAGAGGCTTGAAGTCATCGAGGCTCTGAGGATCTCAGGGAACCGTCCTGAATGGATGATCCTCGAGGCAGTTCCTGTGATCCCGCCTGATCTCCGTCCTATGGTACAGCTGGACGGCGGAAGGTTCGCGACATCAGACCTGAACGACCTTTACAGAAGGGTCATAAACAGAAACAACAGACTGAAGAGGCTGCTTGAGCTCGGAGCGCCTGATATCATCGTGAGAAATGAGAAGAGAATGCTGCAGGAAGCCGTAGACTCACTCATCGACAACGGAAGAAGAGGACGCGCTGTCGCGGGTCCTGGCGGAAGAGCCCTCAAGTCGCTTTCAGATATGCTTAAGGGTAAGCAGGGACGTTTCAGACAGAACCTGCTTGGAAAGCGTGTAGACTATTCGGGACGTTCCGTAATCGTAGTAGGACCTGAGCTCAAGTTCTATCAGTGCGGACTTCCTAAGGTAATGGCACTGGAACTCTTCAAGCCTTTCATCATGAAAGAAATGAAGTCCAGGGGATTTGCCCAGAACATCAAGGATGCCAAGCGTAAAGTAGAGCAGCAGGATCCGCAGGTATGGGATGTGCTCGAGGAGATCATCCAGGAGCACCCTGTAATGCTCAACCGTGCGCCGACGCTGCACAGGCTCGGCATCCAGGCGTTCGAGCCTGTGCTCGTTGAAGGAAAAGCTATCAAGCTGCATCCTCTCGCCTGCACAGCGTTCAACGCCGACTTCGACGGAGACCAGATGGCTGTCCATGTACCTCTTTCGACAGAGGCACAGGCGGAGGCAAGGTTCCTGATGCTTTCAGTGAACAACATCCTTGCTCCTAAGGACGGATCGCCTATCACGACTCCTACACAGGACATGATCCTCGGCGCGTATTACCTTACATACCCGGGAACATGCTACAACCCTGACGCGGAGATCAAATACCGCCCTGACGAGTTCAACGACAAGGCAAAGGCCGAGCAGAACAGGAAGGACGGATACGTCAGGATCCCTGAAAAGGGAGACGGCAAGATCTTCACGAGCAAAGACGAGATGCTCATCGCTTACCAGAACCATGTAGTGGGAACACACGCCAAGGTAAAGGTAAGGATGTACGGCAAGAACGATACCGAAGGCCATCTCGTAGAGTCAACAGTCGGACGCTTTATCTACAACCAGGGCATCCCACAGGATCTCGGGTTCGTTGACAGAAGCAAAGACAAGTACAGGCTCGAGGTAGACTTCATCTGCGGAAAGAAGCAGCTCGGTCAGATCATCGACAAGTGCTTCAGAGCGCATGAGAACACCGGAACGGTTTTGATGCTTGACTACATCAAGTCGATGGGATACAAGTACTCGACACTAGCGTCGGTAACGATCGGCGTCGACGACATGAAGATCCCTGAGAACAAGTGGGAGATCATCCACGAGGCTGACAAGAAGGTAGAAGCTGTCGAGAACGCGTTCCGTATGGGTATGGTTTCCGAGGAACAGCGCCACAACAGCATAGAGAGCGTATGGAACGACGAGGAGACAGGAGCGAAGAACAGGATAGCTACTTCGCTGATGGATTCCCTGAAGCCTACGAACAACCTCTACATCATGGCTACGTCAGGAGCCAGAGGAAGTAAAGACCAGATCGGACAGATCGGCGGCATGAGAGGCCTGATGGGTACAGCTACAGGTAAGACAGTAGAGATCCCTATCAAGGCGAACTTCCGCGAAGGCCTGTCCATCCTGGAATACTTCATTTCATCCAACGGAGCCAGAAAGGGACTTGCGGATACTGCTCTTAGAACAGCTGACTCAGGATACCTTACAAGAAGGCTCGTAGACGTATCGCATAACGTTATCGTAAGAGAGTACGACTGCGGTACTGATGAAGGCGTCGAGATCTCAGCCATGACATATGGCGACTCCGAGGTAGAGAGCCTTGCCACACGTGTGGCGGGAAGAACTGCCGTGGAAGACGTATGTGATCCTGAGACAGGAGAGGTCATCACCGAGAAGGGTGAAGAGATCACAGACAAGCAGGCCAAGAGGATCGAGGACTGCGGCATCAAGTCAGTCAAGATCAGATCGGTCATGACGTGCAGATGCAAGTCCGGCGTATGCGCCAAGTGCTACGGCAGAAACCTTGCGACCGGCGAGGAAGTAAGCATTGGCGAGGCTGTCGGCATCATCGCCGCTCAGTCGATCGGAGAGCCTGGTACACAGCTGACCATGAGAACATTCCACTCCGGAGGAGTTGCCGGATCAGACATCACGACCGGTCTCCCGAGAGTAGTGGAGCTGTTCGAAGCCAGAAAGCCTAAGGGAATCGCGGAGATCTGCGAGGAAGACGGTATCATCGAGAGCATCACCACAAGGCCTGACCACAAGACCGAGATCGTCGTAAAGGGTACGGGAACGTCAAGCTACGACGATAAGATGGTGACTAAGGAAGCCGGAGAGAGGCGCACATACGTGGTGCCTTACGCCGCAAAGCTTTCCGTAAAGGTCGGAGACCAGGTATATGCCGGAAGCAACATCAACGAAGGACCTCTGAACCCGCACGACATCTTCAGGCTGAGAGGAATGAAGGGCGTGTACGACTACCTGCTTAAGGAAGTCCAGAGAGTTTACAGCAGCCAGGGCGTAGACATCAATGACAAGCACATTGAGATCATCGTAAGCCAGATGCTGTCCAAGTTCAGCATCGACGAGCCTGGCGACACGAGCCTGCTTCCGGGCGGAATGTACAACCGCTCAGAGATCGAGGAAGAGAACGAGAAGATGGTAGCCGAGGGCAAGCAGCCTGCGACATACCAGAGAAAGCTTCTTGGTATCACCAAGGCGTCCCTCGCTACGAGCTCATTCCTGTCGGCTGCTTCGTTCCAGGAGACCACGAGAGTACTGACAGACGCGTCCATCAAGGGCAAGTCAGACAGACTCCAGGGCCTTAAGGAGAACGTCATCATCGGTAAGCTCATCCCTGCGGGTACAGGAATGAAGCGCTACCGCAACATAAGCGTGGACTATGGTGAGAACACCGAGCTCATGGAATCGTACAACAAGAAGAAATACCGTCCTGCGGACGCTGAGGCTGAGGAGGCGGCGGAGGCTGCTGAAGAAGCCGAGGCAAAGGCTCTCGCCGAGGAAGAGGCAGGCGGAAGGACACAGGCTTCCATCAGGGAGCTTGATATCGAGGAGGATCTTTCGGATCTTGAGGAGCCTTCGGCAGAGATGCTCTCTGAAGAAGAGTTCGAGGAAGACGAGAAAGAGGATCCTGAAAACTACGACGACTAGAATTTAATCCTTGAAAAAGGAACGGTCGTGTGATAGACTATCGTTTGTGTTTGACCTTGCGGTCATGCATATATGGGTTGGTGTGCCCCGGAAACGGGTGCATGCCTGCCTCTGAAATCTATAAAGAAAGGAGAATATGAATGCCTACGATCAATCAGCTGGTACGCGAAGGCAGAACAAGCTCTGTCAAGAAGTCAAACGCTCCTGCTCTTGGTAAGGGAATGAATTCGCTGAGACATGTCGCAACGGACAACAACTCCCCGCAGAAGAGAGGCGTATGCACTTCTGTCAAGACTGTTACACCTAAGAAGCCTAACTCAGCGCTTCGTAAAGTTGCCAGAGTACGTCTGACCAATGGTATCGAGGTTACAGCCTACATCCCTGGAATCGGCCACAACCTCCAGGAGCACAGTGTTGTTCTTATCAGAGGCGGCAGGGTAAAGGATATCCCTGGTGTCAGATACCACATCATCAGAGGAACTCTCGATACAGCAGGTGTTGCGGAAAGAGGACAGGCACGTTCTAAATACGGTGCCAAGAGACCTAAGAAGAGATAGGTCATTACAAGTTAGTTGAATAATCGGGACTAAGGTGATCCTGATATGTAGGTATACATATTTATTCCTTTATATCAGGCGCCGCGGCATAAGGGAAGTGCCATGATCCCGTCTGCGAAGGCTTTGCGGGCGGAGGAGCGCGGACGTGCCGAGTACCTTAAGACACATCTGTCCGGAAGGAGATATCGGACCGGCACAGAGTAACCCGTACTAACGAGCGAAGAGTAAATTATTGTCTTTTAAGAAGGAGGGAAGAGAAGTGCCTAGAAAAGGAAATACACCAAAACGTGAAGTGCTTCCTGATCCTGTTTACGGAAACATCGTTGTTTCCAAGCTGATCAACAGCATCATGCTCGACGGCAAGAAGAGCACAGCTCAGAAGATCGTCTACGGAGCTTTTGATCAGATCAAAGAGAAGACAGGTGAAGACCCACTTGACGTTTTTAATAAGGCAATGGAAAACATCATGCCTCAGCTCGAGGTCAAAGCAAGAAGAGTCGGCGGAGCCAACTATCAGGTCCCTGTCGAGGTAAGACCGGCGAGAAGGCAGACACTCGGCCTCAGATGGCTCACACAGTATACAAGAGCAAGAGGCGAGAAGACCATGGCAGAGAGACTTGCCAAGGAGCTTATGGATGCGGCTAACGGAACAGGAGCATCCGTAAAGAAGAAGGAAGATACACACAAGATGGCAGAGGCCAACAAGGCGTTTGCACACTTCAGATGGTAATAGAAGGGAAAGGAGTACAATTTGGCTGGTAGACAGTTTCCACTGGAAAGAACAAGAAACATCGGCATAATGGCGCACATTGACGCCGGGAAAACAACTACCACAGAGAGGATCCTTTTCTACACTGGAAAGACGCATAAGATCGGAGAGACTCATGACGGAGCTTCTCAGATGGATTGGATGGAGGAGGAGAAAGAGCGTGGTATCACGATCACCTCAGCCGCGACTACTGCTTTCTGGAAAAACCACCGTATCAATATCATCGACACACCGGGACACGTGGATTTCACCGTTGAGGTAGAAAGATCACTTCGTGTGCTCGACGGCGCAGTCACCGTGCTCGCCGCAAAGGGCGGTGTGGAGCCTCAGTCTGAAACAGTTTGGAGACAGGCTGAGAAATATGGAGTTCCGCGTATGATATTTGTCAACAAGATGGACGTTATGGGCGCGGACTTCTATAAGGTCCTGGATCAGGTAAGAGACAGGCTGCAGGCGAACCCTGTGGCTGTACAGCTTCCTATCGGAGCCGAGGAGACATTCCGCGGCATCATCGACCTTATAACCATGAAAGCTGAGATCTATGACGAAGATGCTCTCGGCACCAAGTTCAGCGTAGGCGATATCCCTGAGGATATGAAAGATCAGGCCGAAGAATGGCGTGAGAAGATGCTTGAATCTGTTGCTGAGACTGACGAAGATCTCATGATGAAGTTCCTTGACGGTGAAGAGCTCACTGAAAAGGAGATCAAGGAGACGATCCGAAAAGAGACCATAGAGAACCGGATGGTACCGGTGATGTGTGGCTCGGCGTATAAGAACAAGGGCGTCCAGATGCTTCTGGACGGCATCGTTGATTACATGCCTGCACCTATCGACATTCCTGCGATAAAGGGCATCAATCCGGTGACCGGCGAAGAAGAGGAGAGGCAGAGCGACGACAGCGCTCCGTTCTCCGCGCTTGCGTTCAAGATCATGACGGATCCATATGTTGGTAAGCTGGCGTTCTTCAGGGTATATTCCGGAACGCTGGATTCCGGCTCATATGTCTACAACTCATCCAAGGGGACCCGCGAGAGGTTCGGAAGGATCCTCCAGATGCACGCGAACAAGAGAGAAGACCTGGACAAGGTCTACTCCGGAGACATCGCGGCCGCGGTAGGACCTAAGAGCACCACTACGGGCGACACTCTCTGTGATGAGAAGCACGAGATCATACTTGAGTCGATGGAATTCCCTGATCCTGTTATCGAGATCGCTATCGAGCCTCGTACCAAAGCAGGCCAGGAGAAGATGGGTATCGCTCTCGCTAAGCTGGCAGAGGAAGACCCGACATTCAAGACCTACACCAATGAAGAGACAGGGCAGACTATCATTGCCGGCATGGGTGAGCTCCACCTGGAGATCATCGTCGACAGGCTGCTCCGTGAATTCAGGGTGGAGGCAAACGTCGGCAAACCGCAGGTATCGTACAAAGAGACGATCACCAAGCCTGCGGACGTCGATCACAAATATGTTAAGCAGACAGGCGGACACGGCCAGTACGGTCATGTAAAGATCAAAGTGACGCCGCGTGAGCCTGGCGAAGGATTCGAGTTCAAGAACTCCATCATCGGCGGAGCCATTCCGAAGGAGTACTTCGGCGCTATCGAGGAAGGTATCAAAGCCGCGATGGAGACAGGTCCTGTGGCCGGATATCAGGTAGTCGACGTGGGAGTGGAGCTGTACGACGGCTCATATCACGAAGTCGACTCATCTGAGATGGCGTTCAAGGTCGCCGCGTCAATGGCGTTCCGCGAAGCCGCGCAGAAGGCAGACCCGGTTCTGCTCGAGCCTGTATTCAAGGTAGAGGTGACTGTTCCTGACGAGTACATGGGAGACGTCATCGGAGACCTGACATCAAGAAGGGGACGTATAGAAGGTTCCGACATGGACAAGGGCGCTGTATCGATAAGAGCAATGGTGCCTCTCGCCGAGATGTTCGGATATGCTACTGACCTGCGCTCAAAGACACAGGGAAGAGGAATATACGTCATGCAGTTCGATCATTTCGAAAAGCTGCCTGACAGCCTTCTTGACAAGATCAATAAAAACTAGGTTCATTTTTGGAGGTAGATAAAAATGGCAAGAGAGCATTTTGAAAGGACGAAGCCGCATATCAACATCGGAACGATCGGCCATGTAGACCACGGCAAGACGACACTGACAGCGGCGATCACATCAGTACTTCGCGACAGGTACGGACTCGGCCAGGACGTAGCGTTCGACCAGATCGACAAAGCGCCTGAAGAGAAGGCAAGAGGAATAACCATCAGTACGGCA
>JAZUNH010000015.1:0-21252 GCA_045604065.1 Anaerovoracaceae bacterium | reverse complement strand
TCCTGCCTTATGTGTCTTCATATATTCTCTGTCTGACGCGCTACCCTTCCTCTCCCTCGTCTGAAAGAGCTTCTCTCTGGTATACCGTGACCTTCTTGTCATAGCTCGCGAACGCATTGTCCACGAGGTCTCTGTCAGGCTTAGGCGTGAACAGTGAGACTGCAGGCACGATGACGAGTCCGATCAGCATGCAGAACGCACCCGCGTTGATAGGCGACTGGAGCAGCACAGGGAACTTATCCCTGACAAGCATGTTGAGTATCATGAATACCGTAGCGAACAGGAAGTTGACCCAGCACGCGGCAGAAGTGACCTTCCTGTTGTAAAGGCCGTACAGGAACGGAGCGAGGAACGCTCCCGCGAGAGCTCCCCAGGAAACACCCATGAGCTGAGCGATGAACGTTACGTTCGACTTGTACTGTATCAGCGCTATCACTACGGATACCGCTATGAACACTACGATGAGCGCTCTCATTATCAGAAGCTGGCTCTTCTCGTTCATGTCCTTCTTCAGGTGGTCTCTGATGAGGTCGAGCGTAAGAGTCGAGCTCGACGTGAGCACGAGAGACGAGAGTGTGGACATGGACGCTGAAAGCACGAGCACCACTACTACCGCGATGAGCAGGTCAGGAAGCCCTGACAGCATTGCCGGTATGACTGAGTCGAATCCGTTCGCCTCTATGTCGATCCTGTCCGAGAACAGCCTTCCGAAACCTCCGAGGAAATAGCAGCCTCCTGCTACCAGGAAAGCGAATATCGTCGAGATGACCGTACCTGTCTCGATAGACTTCTCACTTCTGATGGCGTAGAACTTCTGCACCATCTGAGGAAGTCCCCATGTGCCAAGAGAGGTAAGGATAACTACGCCGAGAAGATTGAGAGGGTCCGGCCCGAAGAACGAGGCGAAGACTCCCGGTGTCGACGATACTGTTTCATCAGCGACTCTTCCCATTCCGTCAAGGGACGCCATGAAGCCGCCCTGGCTCATCAGAACTGCCGCGATGACAGCCACGATACCGACGATCATTATCATTCCCTGGATGAAGTCGTTTATCGCTGTCGCCATATAGCCTCCGGCGATGACGTATATGCCGGTAAGTACTGCCATAGCTATGACGCAGACGCTGTAGTCGACGTTGAACGCCATCGCGAAAAGCCTTGAAAGGCCGTTGTACAGCGACGCCGTATAAGGGATCAGGAATATGAATGTGATTATGGACGCGCCGATCTGCAGCGACTTGTCGCCGAACCTCTTGCCGAAGAAGTCAGGCATCGTCGCGGAATCGAGATACTGCGTCATGATCCTGGTGCGCCTGCCCAGGATGTTCCATGCGAGGAACGATCCGATGAGCGCGTTCCCGATGCCTACCCACGTCGCCGCGATGCCGTACTTCCATCCGAACTGTCCGGCGTATCCGACAAAGATGACCGCCGAGAAGTACGACGTGCCGTATGCGAAGGCTGTGAGCCACGGTCCGACAGAGCGTCCTGCGAGCACAAAGCCGTTGACGTCCGTGGCGTGGCGCCTGCAGTAGAGGCCGATCCCGATCATGACTCCGAAAAATATAACGAGTAATAAGATCTTGATAAACATATATGTTCTCCCTGTTAATAAAATTACACATAAAGAAATATACCACGAATCAGTAGGTTTATAAAAGAAAAAATACATTTTTTTTCGTTTTTCTTTCAAGACAAAGCGATAATGTGGTAATATGTATGCAGCAAACAGTTCTGATTCCGGCTAGCGCCGGTTTATTTAAGAAGGAGAATGGAAATGAGTGACGAAGGATTACAGATCATGTGCCCGTTCTGCGGCGGACCTTCACACAGGCTGACTCAGGTAGACGG
Source organism: Anaerovoracaceae bacterium (assembly GCA_045604065.1). Taxonomy (GTDB): domain Bacteria; phylum Bacillota; class Clostridia; order Peptostreptococcales; family Anaerovoracaceae; genus Aminicella. Next base: position 19,401 of record JAZUNH010000015.1, on the reverse strand, counting down.
ATGCATCTGGAGATACATCTGCTCACGCTGCCACAAAGTATTCAAGGTGGATGAAGCCACGGGACTCGTGGTCGACTAGCAGGCGGATATAAGATGATCTGAAAGCAGAGGCCGTGCGCCTCTGTTTTTTGTGACGATTTGTTCACAAAACAAACACGATGTTTCACATGAATAATATTGCATCGACATATTGATGTTGTATATTATAACTGTCCTCAAGAGAAATAAGGACAAGCATCAAACAGTCAATCAATCAAATCATCAATCAATCTTTCAAAAAACCAATCAAACAACAACTGACAGGAAACAGATCCGGTGGGAACCGGGTCTGTTTTCTTTTTCTTTTCACATACGCGGCATTGTGGTAAAATATAGCAGAGACAGACACCGGAGGTATGATATGTTTGACGACATGAAAACGAAGGGCGCACTCCAGAAGATCAGGAGCGGCGGGACGGCAGAGCTCTCGAAGAGCCAGATCGTACTGAGCCTTGTTAACCTGAACACGGTATTCAAGCCGCTCAAAAGAGATGACTTCAAAAGGATGCCTAAGGAAGACAGAGATAAGATGAACGCCATCATCGACTGGTATAAGGACCTCAGGGCGGACAAGAACAAGGAAGTATACGACCAGGCGAAGCTGGATGAGGTCTCGGAGCAGATCCTTTCAGAGCTGAAGGAGATCACAGGACCTACGAAGGAAGAGATCGAGGCCGAGATAAAGGAAAGCGACGAAGATGTGAAGCAGGCAGAGGACATCGACATGGACAACTTCTTCGGCGACGGAGACGATGAATAGAGTTCTCTTTACAGAGACGAGAGAGGCGGGCGGGATCAGATACACCCTCAAAAGAAAGAACATCAGGAAGTCGCATCTCTATGTGAAGCCTGACGGGAGCGTGACGGTCACCGCGCCTCTTCTGTATCCCGCGAAGGATGCCGACGGCTTTGTGGAGAGCAAAGCCGGATGGATACTTAAGAATCAGGAGAAGTTCCGGAGGAGGCCCGCGCAGGAGAACCTGGCGCTGAGGTACGTAAGCGGCGAGACCCTGTTCTTCTGGGGACGGCCGTATGTGCTGGAAGCGGTCGAAGAGGCCGGAAGAAAGCGCGCAGGGCTGGAGCTCATTCCGGAGCCCGTGTTCAGCCTTGCGGCAGAGGACATGGAGCTCATCAGGAATGGAAAGCTCGCTGTAGAAAGGTGCATACCCGACGCTGAGCCGGGGAGGGCTGTCCTGCGTATACCTGCCGGAAGCACTGAAGAGCAGAGAGAAAGAACAGTAAAGAGAAAATATAAAGAGCTTTTGGACGGCGTCGCAGGAAGCATGCTTGATTTCTGGGCGGAAGAGACAGGACTCAGATACTCGGAATGGCATTCACGGTACATGACGTCGAGGTGGGGGAGCCTTTCCGTAAGGGACAGGCGAGTGTGCCTTAGCACGAGGCTCTCCGAGAGGCCGGAAGTGTGCCTGCTGTATGTGGCGCTGCACGAGACGGCTCATATAAAGGAAGCTGATCACGGACCCGGGTTCAAGGCTGTGCTGGACAGATACATGCCCGGATGGCGTGACGCTGAGAGACTTCTGAAAAGAGGATATTCGAGATGAGAAGCAAGAGACCCGGAGCGGGGAAAGCTATAGCCGCGGTAATGATAATGGCTTTGCTGTGGCTGGCTTTCGGGATGTTCGGAATGCTGAAGCTCAGGGACAGGATACTTGAGGACGCGGGAGCGGAGCAGGAAGTGACTGACCAGTACGAGCAGGCGCCGGACCCTGAGGAAGACGAAGAAGACGCCGCGGAGGAGGATGATCTTTCGCAGGACGAGGAAGAAGAAGAGCCTCCAGAAGAGGACGAAGACGAAGAAGGTGAAGATGACGATGAAGAGGAGCCTGAGAAGGACTATGTCGTCATGGTCGTAAGAGCGCCGGACAACTACGCGGCAGTGAGGACCGGAAGGGGCACTCAGTATCAGGAAGTGGGAAGGATCACCAACGGGCACAGGGTAGCCCTTAAGGATCTTGAGAACGGCTGGTACCAGATAGCGAAAGGAAAGTATAAGGGATACTATACGCATCAGTCGTCATATGTACCCGAATAGTCCGGGAGAACCATAGAGATAACATGAAAAAAGGAGCGATGATACTTGCTGCTCCTTTTTTGTTCCTGAGGAGAAGAAAATGAAATACACCGAGATAACTATAGGACTTGACAGAGAATGGATAGAACCCGCGCTCGCCGCTCTGGACATGATCGGGATCGATGACGCTGAAGTGAGAGACCCTCACGACGCCGTGGAGATCATGCAGGACAAAGAGACGTACGAGTGGGACTACGTGGACGAGAAAGTCGCGGAAGGAATAGGCATGCAGCCTGAGATCCGCGTGTACAGGGAAGGAGAGGACGCGTCTTTCGTTTCTTCGGTGAGATCCGCGATGGAGAAGCTGGAGAAGGAGGTAAGGTCCGGCCTGTTCGGGGAAGCGTCCGGATGCAGTATTACTGTCAGGCAGTCCGTAAAGGATGATTCCGGCTGGAAAGATAAGTGGAAGGAATACTTCAAGCCGTCGCATATAACCGGAAGGATCGTGGTCAAGCCGACATGGGAAGAGTATGAGCCTTCTTCAGGCGAGAAAGTTATAGAGATAGACCCGGGAATGGCCTTCGGGACAGGGACGCACGAGACGACGTCCATGTGCATAAAGAAGATGGAGGAATACATAGAGCCGGGCATGAAAGTCCTGGACGCGGGATGCGGATCAGGGATCCTGTCCATAGCCGCGGCAAAGCTCGGGGCTTTGGATGTCCTCGGGGTCGACATAGACAGGGAAGCCGTCAGGGTATCGGAGGAGAACTTCAGGCTGAACGGGACTTCTGACACATGCAGGGCGGAATACGGAGACGTAACGAAAGGCGTAGGATTCACAGCGGATCTGATAGTGGCGAACCTCATGGCTGAGCTTCTGTGCATGATATCGCAGGGGATAGCGGATCATCTCGCAAAGGGAGGCGTCTTCATATCGTCAGGGATACTTAACGAAAAAGAAGATATGGTAAAGGAAGCCTACGGCGCCGCAGGCTTTGATATCATCGATGTGATACACGACGGAGAATGGTGCTGCGTAACGGCGGAGAAAAAATAATGAAGGCTGCTTTCTATACTTTAGGATGTAAAGTCAATCAGTATGAGACCGAGGCAATGCGCGAGCAGTTCAGGCGGGCAGGATACGAGATCGTCGGCGAGGATGATCCCGCAGACGTTTACGTGATCAACACATGCACCGTGACAGGGCTCGCGGACAGAAAGTCAAGGCAGTACATAAGGCGCGCGCATAAGATGAATCCCGGCGCTGTCATAGCGGTGACGGGGTGCTACGTTCAGGTCGACAGAGAGAAGGTCGAGGCGATAGAGGGCGTCGACATCGTGACAGGCACTGATGAGAAGGGCGCTGTCCTCTCAAAGGTAAGCGAGTATCTGGAGAAGAGATCTTCAGTCTCGAGCGTGAAGCCGTATGAGGAGCTCGACAGATATGAAGAGCTCGGAGTGATAACCGGGATGGAGGGAAGGACCCGCGCGTTCATCAAGATCCAGGAGGGATGCGACAGGTTCTGCTCGTACTGCATAATACCGTTCGCGAGGGGAAAGGTGAGGAGCCGCGCGAGAGACGAGATAGTGCGAGAGGTCGCAGGCCTTGTCGGTAAAGGATACAGAGAGATAGTGCTGACAGGGATAAACACGGCTCTGTACGGGACTGACCTTGGATACGGCGGGATAGCGCCTCTCATAGAGGCGATAGACAGGATACCGGGGGACTTCAGGATACGCCTTTCGTCTCTCGAGCCGACCGTTGTGGACGCTGACTACGCGGCGTCGCTCCTTAAGTACGGCAAGCTCTGCCATCATCTGCATCTTTCCGCCCAGAGCGGGTCGGACAGGGTGCTTGAGCTCATGAACAGGCACTATACGCATGGCGATTATCTGGAAATAGTAAGGAGATTGAGGGAGAAAGACCCGTACTACGGGATCTCCGCGGACATAATAGCAGGGTTCCCGGGAGAGAATGAGGAAGACGCCTGTGACAGCCTGAAGCTGATAGAAGAGTCAGAGCTTATAAAGACGCACGTGTTCAAGTATTCGCCGCGGAAAGGCACCAGGGCCGCTTCGATGACTGATCAGGTGGATGAAAAGATAAAGAGTGAAAGAAGCAGAAGGCTGATAGAGAAGGCTGAGGAAGTCAGGAAGGATTTCTGCAGGCGCTGCTCGGGGCAGACGAGGCGCGTGCTCTTTGAGCGTGAGGAAGGCGGCATGCTCACGGGGTATACGGATAATTACATCAAGGTCTACGTCCCATGCGGCAGCTCATCAGTCAGGTGCGGAGAGTTTGCCGACGCAGTGCTCGGCTCCGTCTACAAAGACGGCATGACGGCTGTTATTAAGGATAAATAAGATTATACGCAGCGACAATCGTGATATACTATTAAACGCAAAAGCAATATGCCGCCTGGCGGCAGGAAAGGAGAACGAAATGGCAGACTGTATTTTCTGCGGCATAGCGAATCATGAGATCCCGACAGATCCGATCTACGAGGACGATATGATCATCGCGTTCAACGACCTTGAGCCGCAGGCTCCTGTGCATTTCCTCGTAGTTCCGAAGAAGCACGTCGCTTCTCTCGACGCGGCGACAGAGGAAGACGCGGAGCTGATCTCTCATATCATGCTGAAGATACCTGAGCTGGCTAAGGAGCAGGGCATCGAGACAGGATACAGAGTGGTCATCAACAACGGTCCGGACGCGTTCCAGACTATCAAGCATCTCCACTTCCACGTACTTGGAAAGAGGAAGATGACCTGGCCTCCAGGCTGATCGTAAAAAGGGGAATAAATGAAATTCATTATCGCATTATGGTTCGGTAAGTTTATCAATCTTCTGATAAGCATCATCGACAAGTCAAGAGGGTCCAACCTCGCCGGCCAGTGGGCCATGAAGCTGGACAAGAAGATGGTGTATCACTTCTGGAAGAAGGGTATCGACTGTTCCAGAGTTCTTTTTGTTACCGGAACGAACGGAAAATCCACTACTAATAACCTTATCAACCACATTTTCAGATCAAATGGGAAAAGGGTAGTGTCCAATCTCGAGGGCGCTAACCTTATTTTCGGCATAGCCACGGCTCTCATCAAGGCGAGCTCTCTTACGGGAAAGATTGATACGGATTTCTTCATCTTTGAGACGGACGAGCGGTTCATGCCGCTCATAAGGGCGCAGCTTCCGGCGGAGAACATACTCATAACCAACCTTGAGAAGGACCAGATACAGCGTAACGGCGATCCTGATTTCATATACAGGAAGCTCGAGCAGGCGTTCGGCGGCGCGGGCGTGAGCCCGGCGGGAACGCTTGCGGCAAGCAGCTCTTCTGCCGCGAAGATGCAGCATTCGAATTCATCGGAGAACGCCGCGTTCACTTCGGTCGCGAGTGACGGCGCCGCGATAGCGGCGGCTACGTCTGTCGACAGATACGCGCCGGTCAGGACGATGTATCTCAACAATGAGGAGCCGCGCTCAAGGTCTCTCGGGAAGCTGGCGGACCGCGTCGTGACATACGGCGTGGAAGAGCACAGCGAATCGTTCACCAAGGATGAAACATACGTGACGATGCCTTGCCCGTTCTGCCGTCACAAGATAAGCTTCGGCCCGTTCAACACAGACGGGGCGGGGCACTTCAGATGCACAGGATGCGGATATCACAGTGAAGAGCACGCGGACTATGAGATCACCGGGATCGACTTTGAGCAGAAAAAGTTCAGGTTCCGCGGCACAGAGTTCGTGATGCCGTATGACATGCCGTACATGCTGTATAACTATGCGGCTGCGATAACCGTTGCCGAAGATTTCGGCGGGATCAGGCACGAGGACGCCGCGAGGGCGTTCAGCTCGTTCAAAAACGTCGGCGGGCGCTATGAGGTCCTGAAATACAAGGGTAAGACGATCAAGTACATGAGGATGAAGCAGGAAAACCCTGAGACTCTTCAGAGTGTTCTGAACGTGATCGCGTCCGACAGGAACAGGAAGATGGTGATACTCGGCCTCTATCCGGTAGCGGATTACGTGCCTTACTACACAGATATGTTCTACGCGTTCGACTGTGACTTCTCGCGTGTCGCGGCTTCCGGGGTCGAAAAGTATTTCTGCTTCTCTGACCCGGTCTGCTACGACACCGCGAACAGGCTGCTGTATGAGGGCGTGGATCCGGCGCTGATCACGACGGATCCGAAGGACGATCCGGAGACGATACTGCGTCAGATAGATTCATGCGATGTGGATGACGTCTATATGATAACCTGGATGCATATCTTCCAGAACCTGCAGGAATATGTAAGAAAGGAGGGCCTGGATAATTGAGTGATTTCAGAATAGGATGGCTCTTCCCGGATGCACTGTTCCTGCACGGGGAACGCGGCAACATCCTGGCTCTCGCGAGATACGCCGAGCTTTCAGGATTCAGTCATTCAATAACCAAGATCGATTTCGGCACTGAGGATTTCGATCCTATGGATTACGACGTACTGTTTGCGGCCTCGGGAGAGATCTCATCGTTCCCGTACGTCCGCGACTGGCTGGCGCCGTATAAGGACAGGCTGGAGGAGTTCATCGAGAACGGACACCCGCTCATCGTGACAGGTACCACATGCGGGCTCTTCGGGGAGAAGGTCATCAGGGCCGACGGCACTGAGGCAGACGGCCTCGGCATCATGCATTCAGTTATGACGGAGCGCGGATACATCTACGGCGACGACGTGCTCTTCAAATGCAGATATAACGATGCGGACATGGAGATCGCGGGGCCTCAGGTGAGCATGGGCGATATAGATATCGGTGATGAAGAGCCTTTCGGAGAGCTTGAATACGGCTACGGCAACACAGGAAAGGACAGGCGCGAAGGCATGACCAGAGGATATTCGATCTTCACGAACACGCTCGGGCCGGTTCTCGTCCACTGTCCGTGGCTTACAGCGGAGATCATCAGAGCCGCAGCCTGGGCTTCCGAGAAGCCGTGTGCCGGGACCGTATACGACATGGACCTTGAGAAGAAGTCGTTTGAGCTGAAGAAAAAGTTCATACTGACAAAACAGACTAACCTGACTAACTGCAAAGCGTAAAAAATAAACTTGCACAGCATATTCAAACCGTGTATAATAGTCACGTTACAGGTATAAAGGCGACCTGCCATAGACCAATTTCATAGCAGGCAGGAGGTGAAACAAGGTATGGCACAGGTAACCGTCAGAGAAAACGAAGGCCTGGAGAATGCACTCAAGAGATTCAAGAGGGCGTGCGCCAGAGACGGCGTTATGGCTGAGGTAAGGAAAAGAGAGCATTACGAAAAGCCAAGCGTAAGAAGAAAGAAGAAATCTGAAGCTGCCAGGAAAAAGGCAAGAAAGTACTAGACCCTTGTCTTAGATATCAGATTCTGATCAGACGGCCGGAGAGCGATTCTCCGGTCTTTTGTTTTGCCCGGGAACGGGCCGTCGTGATATGTTCCGGCGTACTTGAAGTCCGGACCGAAAATTGATAGAATAAGTACAACGATGATATAAAGGAGAAGTATACACTTGAGCGATACTGAAAACATTAAGATCGTAGAGATCGGGGACGATGTGGACAGGGAAGACCTGTTCGGGAACCTCGACTGCAACCTGAGGATGATAGAGGAAGCGACGGGCTCCGAGATCATTCAGAGGGAGCCTGGCCTCGTCGTTAAAGGCGGGGACACGGAGCTCGCGTCAGGCATAATCCACGAGCTTTCCGCCATGCTTGAGAAAGGGGAGACCCTGGACGAGCAGAAGGTAAGGTACGCGATCGGCCTGACCGCCGAGGGAAAGTCATATACTAAGAACAATGTGGGCGGAGACATAATCTGCTTCACTACGAAGGGGCGTCCCATAAGGCCGAAGACGATAGGCCAGAAGGCTTACGTCAGGAGCATCAGGAAGAAGGACGTCGTCTTCGCTGTCGGCCCGGCAGGCACGGGCAAGACATATATCGCGGTCGCGATGGCTGTGAGCGCACTCAGGAACAAAGAGGTCGAGAAGATCATCCTCGCGCGTCCCGCGGTGGAGGCCGGCGAGAGCCTGGGATTCCTTCCGGGAGACCTGCAGGAGAAAGTCGATCCGTATCTCAGGCCGCTGTACGACAGCCTGTACGACATCCTCGGGAGAGACAAGGCGCTCGCGCTGAAGGAGAAAGAAGTCATTGAAGTCGTGCCGCTCGCCTATATGAGAGGAAGGACTCTGGACAGCTCGTTCATAATACTCGACGAGGCGCAGAACTCGACGAGAGAGCAGATGAAGATGTTCCTCACCAGAATGGGCTTCGGCTCCAAGATAGTGGTAACGGGGGACATAACCCAGGTGGACCTTCCGAGAGGGAGCAGAAGCGGCCTCATCGAGGCGATGCGCATCCTCAAGGACGTGGACGGGATCGACTTCTGCTATCTCAAGGATGTGGACGTGGTCAGGAACGAGATGGTCAAGAAGATAATAAACGCGTACGACCGCTTTGAGAACGAGAAGAAAGACAAGCAGGACAGGTAACATGCAGATATATTTCGACCAGAACGCAGGCGGCGAAGAGCCGCAGAAAGAATACGGAGAGACGATGGAGAAGGCGCTTTCGGTCATCCTCGGGAAAGAGGGGATAGATGAAGAAGGCGCGGAAGTCAGCGTGTCGTTCGTGACCGGAGAACAGATACAGTCGCTGAACAGAGAGTACCGCGGCGTCGACAGCGTTACGGACGTGCTTTCGTTCCCTCAGTTCGACTCCGTGGACGAGCTCATCGAGATGCAGGAGGAGACGGGAGTCGCCGAGCTCGGAGACGTCGTGATCTGCATGGAGAGAGCGCTTTCGCAGGCCGAGGAGTTCGGCCATCCCCTGAAGAGGGAAGTCATATATCTGTTCGTCCACAGTATCCTTCACCTTCTGGGATACGACCACATGGAGGAAGAAGACAAGAAAGAGATGCGCGCCCGTGAGGAAGAAGTCATGGACGAACTCGGTATAGTGAGATAGGGAGAAATATGGAAGAGATAACAGACGTATACAAGGTGCTTTACAGGAAGGCGCTCAGAGTGTCAGAGAATTCGTACTCGCCGTACTCGGGATTCGCGGTAGGCGCGGCCCTGATGACGGTACACGGAAAGATCTTCACCGGAGTCAACGTAGAGAACGCGTCTTACGGAGCAGGCATCTGCGCGGAGAGGACGGCGTGCGTCAAGGCGGTATCGGAAGGAGAGCGTGATTTCAAGGCCATAGCGGTGGCTTCACCTGACGGTGAGGCGTCGCCGTGCGGGATATGCAGGCAGTTCCTTTATGAATTCTCGCCGGATATGGACGTTATAACGGGGGAAGACCAGGACCACATAAAGTGCGTGAAGCTCTCGTCTCTTCTTCCGGACGGATTCAGGCTGAAGAAATAACAGGAGATCAGATTTGAGATCAGGATTTGTAGGGATAATAGGAAGGCCGAACGTGGGCAAGTCCACTCTCCTGAACCAGATGGTGGGTGAGAAGGTCGCGATAACGACAGACAAGCCGCAGACGACAAGAAACAGCATCAGAGGCATCTATACGAGGCTGCCTGAGGGAGACGACGAGGGATGCCAGATAGTATTCATCGACACGCCGGGAGTACATAAGGGACGCAACAAGCTCGGCGAGGCCATGACGGAGATGGCGGCAGGCACCCTGAATGAAGTGGACGCCGTCATTTTCATAGTGGACAGCTACTCCGAGAAGGGCGGGGACAGATACGTCTTCGACCTTGTGAAGGAGACAGAGGCGCCGAAGATACTCGTGATAAACAAGATAGACATCATGGAGCCGGATGAGTATCTGAAAATATTCAACTACTATGACTCCAAGGGCGTGTTCGACGAGATATACGGAGCGTCCGCGCTGACAGGCAGGAATGTGCCGGAGCTCATGGAATGCATAGAGAGCATGCTCCCGGAGGGACCGCAGTATTTCCCTGAGGACATGATAACCGACTATCCGGAAAGATTCCTCGTGACAGAGATAGTAAGAGAGAAGACTCTCCTCTATCTGGACGAGGAGGTGCCTCACGGCATAGCGGTCGAGATCGAGAGCTACGAGGAGACCCCGCGCCTCACCAGGATAGGATGCGTGATCTTCTGCGAGAAGAAGTCGCATAAGGGGATCATCATCGGGAAGCAGGGGAAGAAGCTGAAGGGGATCGGCAAGGCCGCGAGAGAGGAGCTGGAAGCACTCCTCGGGACCAGGATATATCTCGAGCTCTGGGTCAAGGTAAGAGAGAACTGGAGGGACAGCGACAGGGCGCTCCTCGAGTTCGGATATAAAGAGCGTGAAGAATAGGAAACTGATATAATGTCGATGAACACCGAGGGGATCGTTTTCCGCCAGACCAGGATGGTCCAGGGCCGAAGAATGATCCTTCTGTTCACAAAAGAATACGGGAAGATAAGCGTCGGAACGAATATCGGAGACAAAGGAAGATCCAGGTCATCCCTTGCGCTCCGTCCTTTTACGTACGGGAGCTATCAGATATTCGAGGGCAGAAACTACTATGAGCTTGACAGGGCCGACGCCATAACGAGCTGGTACGCGATAGGGGAGGACCTGGACAGATACGCCGCCGGCTCATTCGTACTTGAGCTGACGGAGAAGATGGTGCCCGAGGGACTGCCGCAGCCCGCGGTATTCAGCCTGATGCTGGAGTTCATGAAGGAGCTGGAGCAGAGAAAGAAGAAGTGCATGACGCTCGTACTGGCGTATGAGATCAAGCTTCTCAGGATACTCGGAGCTTTCCCTGTGCTGGATTCCTGCGCTTCGTGCGGCAGAAAAGAGGGGCTTGAGTTCTTCTCTGTCGAGGAAGGCGGGATGATCTGTTCGGAATGTGCCCGTACACTCGGGACAAATGGGCAGCAGGCATTGATTTTCAAGGCAGAAGATGGTATAGTTAACGTGGTAGATTATTTTGTGAAAAACCCGCTCCGGAGCTTTGCCGGGATCGCACTGTCGGATGATGTGGCAGACAGGCTGCAGCGCATCCTTAAGGCTTACATGGATTATCATTTCGATCTCGGAGAACTGAAAAGCGAAGGGCTGTTTTCTGTTAAATAATTTAATGTTTTTTATAAACGGAGGTATGAATTATGGAAGTAACACTTGAGAAGATCGAGCTTGTCAAGGACAGGACCGGAGTGACTTATAAAGAGGCGAAGGAAGCTCTTGAAGCCGCGGACGGAAATGTAGTTGACGCAATCGTGAGCATCGAGGACAAGACTGACGGACAGACCTCATCACAGAAGATCAGTGAGAAGGGAAATGAGATCATCGACAAGATCAAGGAAGTCGTAAACCGCGGAAACGCAGCAAGGATCATAATCAGCAAGGACGGAGACAAGCTCATGAACCTTCCGCTGAACGCGGGAGTGATCGGAGCTATCGTAGCTCCTTGGGGAATCATCCTCGGAGTAGCCGCATCATTTGGATTCAACTGCAAGATCGAAGTGGTAAAGACCGACGGAACTGTCGTTGACATCACGGACAAGGCAGGCAACCTGTATGAACAGGCCAAGGAAAAGGGCACTGAAGTCTATGAGCAGGTAAGGGATAACGCACCTGACTTCGTAAACCAGCTCAAGGAGAAAGGCGAGGAAGCCGTAAACCAGGCCAAGGCAAAAGGCGAAGAGGCCGTAAACAAGGCTAAGGAAGCCGCCGACAGGTTCACGAAGAAGAAGGACGAGGCTGCAGAGGTTGTCGAAGAAGCCGCTGAGGAAGTCAAGGAAGACGTTGAAGAGGCTGCTGAGGACATCGAAGATCAGGATCTGTAGAAATAAATTGTAAGATTTAGAAAGAATGAAAGAAAGCTGGTAGATATCGATGAGCAATGAAGTGACAATGGAAAAGATAGTAGCTCTGGCCAAGGGACGCGGTTTCGTATTCCCGGGATCGGAGATCTACGGAGGGCTTGCCAACACATGGGATTACGGCCCGCTTGGCGTTGAGTTCAAGAACAACGTGAAGATGGCGTGGTGGAAGAAGTTCGTTCAGGCGAACAAGCTGAACGTCGGACTTGACGCTGCCATTCTGATGAACCCGACTACATGGGTGGCTTCCGGACACGTCGGAGGCTTCTCGGATCCTCTGATCGACTGCAAGCAGTGCCACTCAAGACATCGCGCCGACAAGCTCATCGAAGAGTATGTCGCTGAGAACGGGCTGGATCCTGTCGTGGTAGACGGCTGGCCTCACGAGAAGATGGAGAGCTACATCAAAGAGCACGGCATCACATGTCCTGACTGCGGCGGTTCTGAATTCACACAGATCAGAGAGTTCAACCTGATGTTCAAGACATATCAGGGAGTTACACAGGACAGCACGTCACAGATCTATATGAGACCTGAGACAGCGCAGGGAATCTTCGTGAACTCCAAGAACGTGCAGCGCACGACACGCCGTAAGCTCCCGTTCGGTATCGGACAGATCGGAAAGTCGTTCCGTAACGAGATCACGCCGGGACAGTTCACATTCAGGACAAGAGAGTTCGAGCAGATGGAGCTCGAGTTCTTCTGCCAGCCTGGGACCGACCTCGAGTGGTGGGCATACTGGAAGAAGTTCTGCATCGACTGGCTGAAATCGCTCGGCATGACTCCTGAGAAGCTCAGGATGAGAGATCATACGCCGGAAGAGCTTGCGTTCTACAGCAAGGGGACTACGGATATCGAGTATCTGTTCCCGTTCGGATGGGGCGAGCTCTGGGGAATCGCCGACAGAACTGACTATGACCTGTCACAGCACGAGAAGTTCTCGCACCAGGATCTTTCATACACAGAGGGTGAGGGCGAAGAGAAGAAGACATATGTGCCTTATGTTGTTGAGCCGTCGCTCGGAGCTGACAGAGTGGCGCTTGCATTCCTCATCGACGCGTATGACGAGGAGACGGTTACGGACGCCAGGGGCAAGGAAGACACACGTGTCGTGATGCGCTTCCATCCTGCGCTTGCTCCTTTCAAAGCAGCAGTGCTGCCGCTGTCAAAGAAGCTGGCCGACAAGGCTCAGCCTGTCTATGAGGAGCTGCTTAACAGCTTCGCGGTGGACTATGACGAATCAGGATCTATCGGAAAGAGATACAGAAGGCAGGATGAGATCGGTACGCCGTTCTGCATCTGCGTGGACTTTGATACTGAAAACGACGGATGCGTCACAGTAAGAGACAGAGACACGATGGAGCAGGAGAGGATGCCGATAGCCGACGTAAAGGCTTATATCGAGGAGAGGCTGAAGTTCTAAAACATTAAGATAATATTCAGAATTTCAGTACTTGACTTAATACACCAATGTTTTATGATGTTAATCCGGAGCCCGGAGAAATTCCCCCCGCTCCGGATTGCAATAACAGGGAGCACAGATCTATTCTCTCGTTTGTGCATCCTTGAAAAAAGCTACAAAAAGCTACTTGATCCGCAAGATGAGCTAAAGGGAGAAAATAGGATCAGGACAAGAAGTAAAGAACTAAAGAAAGAAGAGAAGGAAAGGTAATTTTTTAAACTAGGGATTTTATGGACAAGAAATACGTTTATTCATTCAACGAAGGATCTAAAGACATGAGAAGCCTCTTAGGAGGCAAGGGAGCTGGCCTTGCAGAGATGACAAAGATCGGCCTGCCTGTTCCGTTCGGATTTACGGTAACTACTGAAGCATGCAGCAGATACTATGAGGACGGAAAGAGGATCGACGAAAGCATCGTCGCTGAGATCAAGAGCAAGCTGGCAGACCTCGAGAGAGTCATGGGCAAGAAATTCGGAGACCCTGACGATCCTCTTCTGGTATCTGTCCGCTCGGGCGCTCCTATATCGATGCCTGGCATGATGGACACGATCCTTAACCTCGGACTGAACGACCAGACAGTAGTAGCTCTCGGAAAGCTGACGAACAACGACAGGTTCGCATATGACAGCTACAGAAGATTCATCCAGATGTTCGGGGACGTCGTTCTCGAGATACCTATGGAGAAGTTCGAGGCTATCTTCGACGGCAAGAAGGCGGAAGTAGGAGCCAAGTTCGACGTGGACCTCAAGACAGAGGACCTGAAGGACATCATCAAGTCATACAAGAAACTCGTTAAGGAAGAGATCGGAAGAGATTTCCCTACAGATCCTGAGCAGCAGATGATGGAAGCCATCACAGCCGTATTCAGGTCATGGAACAATGACAGGGCCATCCTTTACAGGAAGGTGGAGGACATTCCTGACGATCTCGGAACAGCCGTAAACGTACAGTCTATGGTATTTGGAAACAAGGGCAACACTTCAGGAACAGGCGTTGCCTTCACAAGAGACCCGGCGACGGGCGAGAAGAGGATCTACGGAGAGTTCCTCGTCAACGCGCAGGGTGAGGACGTAGTAGCGGGCATCAGGACTCCTGAGCCTATCTCACAGATGGCCGAGAGATTCCCATCCGCATATAAGAGCTTTGAGCACATCTGCGAAGTGCTTGAGCAGCACTACACAGACATGCAGGACATGGAGTTCACAGTAGAGGAAGGAAAGCTCTACATGCTGCAGACAAGAGCTGCCAAGAGAACGGCCGAGGCTGCTGTAAGGGTCGCCTGTGACATGGTGGACGAAAAACTGATCGACAGAAAGACAGCTGTTCTCAGGATCGAGCCTGAACATGTCGAGCACCTGCTGCACCCTGTATTCGACGCTGAGGACGAGTCCAAGGCGGAAGTGATCGCGGAAGGACTTCCTGCTTCACCGGGAGCTGCCGTAGGAAAGATCTGCCTCTCTGTTGCGAAGGCGGTAGAATGGAGCGAGAAGGGTGAGAAAGTTATCCTGGTAAGACCGGAGACTTCACCTGAGGACCTCGCCGGAATGCTTTCAGCTGAAGGCCTTCTCACAGCCCGCGGAGGAAGGACTTCGCACGCCGCGGTAGTTGCCAGAGGAATGGGCAAGTGCTGCGTAGCCGGAGCCAGAGAGATCACGATCGACGACAAGAACGGAATAATGAAAGTGGGCGACAGAGAGTTCAGCGAGGGAGACCTCATCTCACTCAACGGAACCACAGGAAGAGTATATCTCGGAGAGATCACACTCATCCCGCCTGATTTCTCAGGAGATTTCGGACGTATCATGACATGGGCTGACGAGATCAGGACACTGAAGGTTAGAGTAAACGCTGATACTCCTGCAGACGTAAAGCAGGCTGTAGCGTTTGGAGCTGAGGGCGTAGGCCTCTGCAGGACAGAGCACATGTTCTTCCAGGACTGCAGGATCCCTGTATTCCGTGAGATGATCGTGGCTCAGAGCGAGAAGGGCAGAAGAGCGGCTCTCGCAAAGCTCCTTCCATATCAGAGAAGCGACTTCAAGGCCATGTACACAGTCCTTAAGGACAGACCGATGACGATCAGGCTCCTCGACCCGCCTCTGCATGAGTTCCTCCCTAAGACAGACGAGGAAGTAAAGCAGCTGGCAGAGGAATCAGGAGTTTCCGAGGAACAGATCAGAGAGAGGACTGATTCTCTCCGTGAGTTCAACCCGATGCTGGGTGACAGAGGATGCCGTCTTGCGGTAGAGTATCCTGAGATCGCCCAGATGCAGACGGAGGCTATCATCTCCGCGGCTATCGAGGTAGGAAACGAGCTCGATATCGACATCGTGCCTGAGATCATGATACCTCTCGTAGGAGGAAGAAGAGAGCTGGCGTACGTTAAGGATATCGTGGACAAGGCTGCGTTCAGCACGATGGAGAGAATGGGCAAGACGATAGAGTACCAGGTAGGAACCATGATCGAGGTGCCTAGAGCGGCGCTCACGGCTGACGGTATCGCTCATCACGCCGAGTTCTTCTCATTCGGTACCAACGACCTTACGCAGATGACTTACGGATTCTCACGTGACGATACAGCTGAGCTCATCAGCAAATACGTCGACGAGGGACTGCTTGACACAGACCCGTTCAAGACGATCGACGTATACGGAGTAGGACGCCTTATGAAGTACGCCGTACAGTACGGACGCAAGACTAGACCGAACCTGAAGCTCGGTATCTGCGGAGAGCACGGCGGAGATCCTAAGAGCATCGAGCTCTGCAGCAAGATAGGACTGAACTACGTTTCATGCTCGCCATACCGCGTACCTGTAGCAAGACTTGCTGCAGCGCAGGCAGTTATCAAGCAGGCGAACGAAGAAGAAGAGTAGCAGTAACAGCCCCGGGTGACCCGGTCACCCGGGGCTTATGTATTATTTGGCTGGTATATGGATCAGAGACAGAAAAAGTATAAAGTGGCTGTCGTGGGGCTGTTTACACTGCCTAACATGGGGGACAGGATCCTCTGCGACTGCACGAGCTATCTCATAAAGGAATTCGATCCCGACATAGAGATAGTCGAGCTTGACGTTAACCCGAGATTCGAATGGATGTACGAGGGCTTCGATCACTATAAGTACAGGAAGTCCAGACAGCTCAAGAAGAAGCTCGAGAAGAAGTATAAATACACAGACAGCACCCTGAGGCGCTACCTTGAAGAGCGCTTCATGTGGAGGCTCAGGCTGTATTCACACTATAAGCGCGTACTTTCAGACGTCGACGCGATAGTGTTCTGCGGCGGAGGCTTCGTAAAGTTCAGGACGCAGGGCCTGAACTACTATGTCGAGATGGTGACTGAGATAGCGAACAGGAAGCATATCCCGGTCATGATGAACGCCATAGGAGTGGAAGGCTACGACGATAAGGACATCAGGTGCGCTATGCTGAAGAAGCACCTGAACAAGAGGTGCGTGAAGGCCATAACGACCCGCGACGACTTTGCCCTTCTGACGAAGTATATCACGAGGAAGGACATAGACACAGCGATGGTGGGAGACCCAGCGCTCTGGTCGCCTGAATGCTACGGAGTCGCAAGAGACCCCGAGCCTGAGAAAGTGGGCGTCAACCTCATAAGGGCGAAGATCTTCGGAGACTACGGGAACAAGAGGACGCCTGACGAGATCCACGACTTCTACGTGGCTCTGATAAGCGAGCTGATGAGAAGAGGGATCGACATAGAGCTTTTCTCGAACGGCATGCCGGCTGACCAGAAGATGGGGAAGAAGCTCCTGGAGGAGATGGAGCTTCCTGAAGACATGCTTCACGCAGTGCCGGAGACAGGGAAAGACCTCATGGACAACGTCGCCTCATATAAGGCGATATTCGGGGCAAGGCTCCATGCGTGCATCACGTCTTACGCTCTCGGAGTGCCGGTCACGGGCTTCATATGGAACGAGAAGGCGAGGCTCTTCGCATCGATAGCGGGCAAGGAAGACTACTTCTTTGAGGAAGACGAGCTTGATCCGGTAACGATCGCGGAATGCATAGAGAAAAGTATCGGGCATACACACTCGTTTGAGACGAGGGACAGGCTGAGAGAGCTTACAAAAGAGAAACTGTATGATTTTCTCGCGGAATATTTGCAGAAAGGCAGGTACTGAATGAGAGACTATACGTTTGATAACCTTAAAGACCTGGCGACTGACGAAGAGCATAAGGCTCATCTCGTTGCCATGCTGGGAGTCTTTGACGATTTCTGTAAAGAGCACGGGCTGAGATATTATCTGTCCGGAGGGACTCTTCTCGGAGCGATAAGGCATCACGGGTTCATACCGTGGGACGACGACGTGGATGTCAATATGCCGCGCCCCGACTGCGAGAAGATGCAGGAGCTCGCGAAAGACGGAAAGATCGGTGACTATATCCTGAACCCGCCTAACTATGATCCGAGATACCATGCATATCACTGGAAGCTCTTCGACGAGTCGATCCTCGTGGGTAAGAGAAAAGCAGGAGTGCTCGGCCCTAAGGTATATCCTATATTCATGGATATCTTCCCGATAGAGGGGCTTCCTGACACTGAGGAAGAGAACATAGAGCACTACAGGATCATAAGGGAGTACAAGGACCAGGCAGATCTCATCTGGAGCGGAAGGATGATGCAGGGCAAGACTTTCCTGAAGAAGATAGTACATGCCGAGAGGACATGGAGAGCGCGCCAGAAAGGGATAGAGTACTGGTTCAATAAGGTCATCGATCACGCCAGGTCCATACCGTTCGACGAGGCGGACTATATCGGCGTCATGATGACGAACGTACACACGACGGAAGAGAGAGTCAGGAAAGACGAGTATCTTCCGCAGATAGAGGTAGAGTTTGAGGGAAGGAAGTTCCCTGGACCTGCGAACTACGACACATACCTGAGGCAGCTGTACGGCGACAGCTATTACGAGCTTCCGCCTGTAAACGAGAGGATCACGCGCCACGCGCTGATACCGTTCGAGGCGAAGTACGACGAAGAGCAGACTGAAGAGAAGCAGGAAGAGGAATAGGAATTGAAGATCGCGATACTGGGGCTCGTAAAGAGCGAGAACATCGGGGAGCAGTTCATAGCGAGAAGCCTGGAATACCTTATCAGGACCGAGGCTGAGAAGATCGACCCTGATATAAAGATCGACTTCACGGAAGTGGATCTTCTCGGGAGGAACGACGAGATAATCGAATGCACCGGGAGCTACAAGAAGCGCGTTCTGAACTACTATAACTACAGCGAGAAGGGGATCAGGACCGAAAAGGTCTTCCTCAAGCTGAAGGACATGGTGAAGAAGTCGGACAGCAGGCTTTTCAAAAACACCGTGAGCAGGATCAGGAACGTTATATACAACCACGGGATGAACTACAGGAAACGCATGGAAGCCTTCCTTGAGGACAGGCTGAAGGGCACTGACTTCATCGTCGTGGACGGCGCCGGCCTTCTGGAATATGATTGGAACGAATATCACTGGCCGCTTCTGCTCGTGAGCGAGTATGCTGAGAAGCACGGGATAGACGTGGTATATAACGCGATAGGAAGAGCCGGAGAGTTCCATGAAGAGGACTATCTCACGGGAGTACTGAAGAGGGCGCTCCAGTCAGAGTGCGTAAAATATGTTTCCGCGAGAGACAGCGTGGAGACAGTGCAGCTGTGCGCAGGGCCGGATAAGGAAGTGAAGCTCCTCGCGGACGCCGCCTTCTGGATGAAGGAGACATACGGCACAGAGCGTGAGGAAAACGCTGAGAAGATAGGTATCGGCATCATCCGCGGGAATTCCCTTACGGGGTACGGAGTCGAGTTTGGAACAAAGGAATGGGTGGATCTGTTCGCCGGGATCGCGGATGAGCTTAAGAAAAGAGGATATGGGTTCGAGTTCTTCACGAACGGCCTTCCGGGAGACTGGAAGCTGGGCAGAAGGATCCTGAAGAAGATGAAGCTCCCTGACGAATATCTCGTAGAGCGGCCTCTTACGGATACGGAGCTCTACAGCACCATAGCCGGCTACAAAGCCCTTATAACGTGCAG
>JAZUNH010000014.1:0-11909 GCA_045604065.1 Anaerovoracaceae bacterium | reverse complement strand
TAATGCGCTCAAAAAGAGCGCAAAGTTGTTTCAGCGAAAGTGTCTTTTCTAGTGGAGACTCTTTCGCTGTTTTAAAAGAAGAAAACAACAAAAAAGAGCTGCTGCTCAGGTGATTTTCAATCACTTAATGCAACAGCCCCTTCTGCTGTCTGTATATCTCTTTCTATTTCAGATACAGGTCGTCCTCCGGCAGGGCTCCGCCTACTGCCTGAGGGCTCACCTTGAACATGGTCTCGTTGAAGGTCTTCATGATCTCGATCCCTTTGTCCATGCTGCTGTCTCCGTCCTCATCAGCGTAGAGGCAGAGGCTGCAGTTAGGTATCGCTTTTTTCGCGATCGCAGGTTCTCCGAGGAAGCCTTTGTCCACGATCTTCTGGCATACCTCGTCTGACGCAGTGTTGACGTCGTCGATGGATGCTTTCAGATCTCTCAGGACTATCTTGAGATCGTCCGCTCTCTTTTCCGCGAACTCTCTTCTCGCGATCAGAACGCCCATCGGGAAGTCCTGTGAAGTCGCTTCGTTCCACAGTGTGTTCATGTCGAAGAGATCCTTGATCTTATCTCCGCCTTTTGTGAGCGCTGCGGATACGAAAGGCTCAGGCACCATCGCGACGGTGCCTTCTTCTTTAAGAAGCTTTGCGTTGACGTCAGCGTGTGAGGCGAGCCATTCCACCTTGACGTCTTCACCCATCTTTATGCCGTGAGCATCGAGCACAGCCTGGAGAGCGTATTCCGGAGTCCCTCCCTGGCCGGCTGATACGATCGTCTTTCCCTTGAGCTCTTCCACAGAAGTGATCTCTGTATTGTTACCGAGGATGTGCAGCACGCCCATGACCATAGGCGATACGCATACGATCTGTCCTTTTGTCTTGTTGTACAGGACTGCCGCAAGGTTCGACGGTACGCAGGCAACGTCGATGTCTCCCTTTATGATCTCAGGAAGAGCGTCTGTAGGAGCCTGGAAGACCTTGATATTGTAGTCTTCGTTATCCATCATGCCGACCATGCCCATTCCTGTAGGCCCGTTCATGCACGCGATGTTCACTGTGCCTGAAAGAGACAGGTCCTCTGGTTCTGCTTCTTTCTTTTCACCGCAGCCTGTCAGGACTGCCGCCGTGATCATCAGTGCGCAAAGAAGAAGCGCGATAAGTTTTTTCTGGTTCATTTTCCACCCCTCATTTCATTTACCGGTACATTGTATATATACATAATATACCCGCAAGATAGGTTTTTACACATACAATGTTAAATCGTTGACAAAAATCAAATTCATTGTATCATATAAGTAAAATGAAGGCTATATGACTTTATTTAAAAATGATCATGTTAAATCTGAAAGGAGAATTTTATTTTGGACAGGCTTTTCATAAGGTCGCAGGATGAGGTTCAGAAGACTATCTCAGATCTGTACAAAGACCTTGAAAGAAGAATCGTCGCAAGCCCTGTGGGGCAGTGCCCGGTAGATCTGGCCAATTCATTCCTGAGACTCTGTCACTCACAGTGCTGCGGAAAATGCGTTCCGTGCAGAGTGGGTCTGAGACAGCTCGAGGATATGATCGACAACATACTGGACAGCGACACAAAGTGCGACATGCACGATCTTAAAGTCCTGGAAGAAACAGCTAAGGCGATCGCTGACACAGCAGACTGCGCCATCGGATCTGAAGCTGCGAAGATGGTTCTTCGCGGCCTTGAAGGCTACAGAGAGGACTATGAATATCATATCAGACATAACACATGTGACCCTTCTATCAGAGAATCTGCTCAGCCGGTGCCTTGTGTGAGATCATGTCCGGCGAATGTGGACATTCCTGGCTACATAGCTCTGGTAAAGCATCAGAGATACGATGACGCCGTAAAGCTTATCAGAAAGGACAACCCGTTCCCGACAGTATGCGCTCTCATCTGCGAGCATCCGTGCGAGATGAGGTGCAGGAGGACGCTTGTTGACGCTCCTGTAAACATCAGAGGGATGAAGAGGTTCGCGGTGGACAACTGCAGCGAGCAGGTGCCGGTACCTGAGAAGATGGACGACACAGGAAAGAAAGTCGCTGTCATCGGAGGAGGTCCTTCCGGTCTTACCGCGGCTTACTATCTTGCTCTCATGGGGCACAAGCCTACTGTATTTGAAAAAAGAGCGCAGCTCGGCGGAATGCTGAGATACGGTATCCCAAGCTACAGGCTCCCGAGAGAGAGGCTCGACTGGGATATCAAGGCTATTCTTTCCGCGGGGGTGGAAGTCAAGCTCAATGCCGACATCAATTCAGAGGAAGTGATGGAGGATATCAAGAAGAACTATGACGCGATCTATATCGCGATAGGCTCGCATAACGCGAAGAGCCTCAGGATCGAGGGAGAGTTCGCCAAGGGCGTCATCCCTGCGGTAAAGATGCTGAGAGGCATAGGAGACGACGACATGCCTGACTTCAAGGGCAAGGCTGTAGTCGTCATCGGAGGCGGAAACGTCGCCATGGACGTAGCGAGAACGGCGAGAAGACTCGGCGCTTCTGAAGTAAACATCGTCTACAGAAGAAGGCGCATAGATATGACAGCTCTTCCTGACGAGGTCGCGGGAGCGATCGCTGAGGGATGCGAGCTCGTACAGCTCATGGCTCCTTCGAGGATCGATACCGACAAGAGCGGAAACGTTACCGCTCTGTGGGTGAAGCCGCAGATCGCGGGGCAGGCTGACAAGTCAGGAAGGCCTCGTCCTATCCCTGCCAATATGCCTGAGGAGAAGATACCTTGCCAGATCATCATCTCCGCGATAGGCCAGGCTACCGACACAGACTTCTTTGAGAACTATGGAGTACCTGTATTCCACGGAAACATCGAAGCTGAGAACACAGATAAGATCAGGACTATGGAAGGAACTTACGCAGGAGGCGACTGCGTAACAGGACCTGCCACAGTGATCAAGGCTGTAGCCGCCGGCAAGGTAGCTGCCGCCAACATCGATGAATATCTCGGATATCATCATGAGATGTCAGTCGATATCGACATCCCTCTTCCGGATCACAAGGACGATATCCCTTGCGGAAGGGTCGAGCTCAAGGAGAGATTCGCAAGGATAAGAGGAAACGACTTCGACGCTATTGAAGAGCCGATGAGCCTTGAAGAAGCTCTGCAGGAGTGCAGCAGATGCCTCCGCTGCGACTATCACGGCTACGGCAAATTCAGAGGAGGGAGGGAAGAGAAATGGTAAACGTTACTATAGACGGACAGAAAGTAACTGTGCCTGAAGGAACCACCATTATGGACGCCGCCAAGCAGGTAGGCGTGAAGATCCCTCACCTCTGCTATCTTAAGGGTGTCAACGACATAGGCGCCTGCAGAGTATGCGTCGTGGAGATCGAAGGATTTGAGAAGCTCGCTACGGCATGCAATACGGAATGCGCAGAGGGCATGGTCATAAACACGAACAGTGAGAGAGCGAGAAAGGCGAGAAAGATCAATGTAGAGCTCATCCTCTCCGATCACAATGCGAACTGCCCGCACTGCCTGAAGTCAGGCAACTGCACACTGCAGTCTCTCGCTAATGACCTGGGACTCCTTATCCCTGAATATCACAATGTCGCGAGGAAGATGAACTGGCACAGGGATCTTCCTATCATAAGAGATGATTCCAAGTGCATCAAGTGCATGAGATGCGTGCAGATCTGCGAGAACATGCAGGGACTCGGGATCTGGACCATCCTCGGCACAGGCGCGAGGACGACGATCGGCGTAAGAGACAATAAGCGTATCGATCTGTCGAACTGTGCGCTCTGCGGCCAGTGCGTGACACACTGCCCGGTAGGAGCGCTGCGTGAGTGCGACGACAGAAGGCGCTTCCAGAACGCTCTAGAGGATCCTGAGAAGATCGTCCTCCTCCAGATAGCTCCTGCGGTAAGGACCGCTTGGGGGGAGCAGATAGGTCTTTCCGTAAAGGACGCAACGCTTGGGAAACTCGTATGCGCGTTCAAGAAGATAGGAGTGGATTACGTATTTGATACGACCCTCTCAGCTGACCTTACGATCATGGAAGAGGGGTCGGAATTCCTGAACAGACTTCAGCATAAGGATGAATACAACTGGCCTATGTTCACATCATGCTGCCCTGGCTGGGTAAGATACGCCAAGACACAGGCGCCGGAGTTCCTTCCGAACCTGTCGACTGCCAAATCACCTCAACAGATGTTCGGCACCATGGCAAAGACATACATGGCCCAGCGCCTCGGCATAGATCCTGACAGGATCTACTCGGTATCCGTAATGCCTTGCACATGCAAGAAGTACGAGAGGGCGGTAGACCAGGTACAGGATTCAGGCCACGGTGACGATGTGGATCTCGTGCTCACTACGAGAGAGATCGACAGGATAATCAGATCATACGGTATCAAGGCTGACGAGCTCACGGACGAGCCGTTCGATGAAGTGTTCGGAAAAGGCTCAGGAGCCGGCGTTATCTTCGGATCGACAGGCGGCGTTATGGAGGCGGCTTTGAGGAGCGCGTACTTCCTCGTAACGGGAAGCAACCCTGAGCCTGACGCATTCAGCGAGGTAAGAGGCGAGGAAGGCTGGAGAGAATGCACGTTCAATCTGGCAGGGCAGGAACTCAAGATCGCCATCATCTCAAGGCTCGGCAACGTAAGGAAGCTGATAGACGCGCTGAGGAGCGGCGAGAAGTCATATGACTTCGTCGAGGTCATGGCTTGTCCCGGAGGCTGCGTAGGCGGCGGCGGACAGCCGTTCAGAGACGGCGAGGAGAAGGCGGAAGAGAGAGCCGGAATCCTGTATTCGCTGGACAACCTGAGCGACATCAGATTCTCACACGAGAATCCTACAGTGCAGGAGCTGTATGACAAGTTCCTCGGAGCTCCGCTTTCGGAGCTGTCGCACAAGTATCTGCATACTGAAGTGAAGGACTGGGAGATGGAGATGAACTTCGATCCTGATTCACTGGAAGACAAGTAGACAGCTGAAGACAAAAAAACAGTCCCGAAGATATGTGAATATCTTCGGGACTGTTTTTTTCTTTGATATATCTTACCCGATAACGCCTTTCTTCGAGTTCGCGAGGACAGGCAGCTCTGTATCGTCAGTGTCATCGATATGAGAACCGGCATACTTCTTTGTCTCGTCAGCTATCACTTTGCTGAGGAACAGCACGGCGAATATGTTAGGTACCGCCATGAGGCCGTTCAAAAGGTCGGCAATGTTCCATACGAGGTTCAGCTCAACGACAGAGCCTAAGAACACTGTGGAGACCCACAGGACCTTGTAGATGCCGATGACCTTCTCGCCGAACAGATACACAGCGGCGCGCTCGCCGTAATAATACCATCCGAGGATAGTGGAGAAAGCGAACGTGATAAGGCCGAGCACAAGGATCGGAAGACCGATCACCGGGATCATCGAGAACGCCATGCTTGTAAGCTGTCCGCCGTTTCCGGAGAGACCGTCGATGTCAGGATACTTGATTATGCAGGATACGAGTACGAGTCCTGTCATGAGGCAGATGACTACCGTATCCCAGAAAGTCCCTGTCATGGACACGAGCGCCTGGCGCTTAGGGTTCTTCGTCTTCGCTGCCGAAGCGACGAGCGGAGCGGAGCCCATACCGGATTCATTGGAGAAGAGTCCTCTCGCGAATCCATAGCGGCATGCAAGCGCTACAGTGCTTCCGATGAAGCCGCCGCCCATTGCGCGCGCGCTGAACGCGGCTCTGATTATAGTAACTACTGCTTCACCAAGAACATCGTGGTTCATTATCAGGATGATCAGGCACCCCAGGAAGTAGAACACTGCCATGAAAGGAACCAGCTTCTCTGATACATTTGTTATCGACTTGATGCCGCCGATGATGACAAGGCCTACTACGAAGCTCAGGATCAGGCCTACAGCGAGCTGTGACACTGTTATATCGTGTCCGAGGAAGCTGAACGACTGTGTCGGCAGGTGCAGGTTAGAGCTCAGATTGCTGACTACCGCGTTCGCCTGCACCATGCTCCCGATACCGAAAGCGCAGATGGAAGCGAGGAACGCGAAAACGATGCCGGCCCATTTGGCGTGCAGGCCTCTGTCGAGGGCGTACATCGCGCCTCCGATCATAGAGCCGTTTTCGCTCTTTACACGGTACTTTACCGCGATGAGCGTCTCGGCGTATTTGGTCGCGATACCGAATATACCGGTAAGCCACATCCAGAGGACAGCGCCGGGGCCGCCAAGCGCGATAGCCGTGCCTACTCCTATAATGTTTCCCGTACCGATCGTAGACGAAAGGGCGGTAGTGAGAGCGCCGAACTGCGATACGTCGCCTTCAGCGTCAGGGTCCTTAGTAAGAGAAAGCTTTATCGCCCTGAAGATGTCTTTCTGTATGAATCCTGTACGGAACGTCATGAAGATGTGCGTACCGAACAGGAGGATTATCATGGGCCATCCCCAGACAAAGCCGTTTATCTTATCGATAAGATCTGCAAAACTCATTTTGATCAATCCTCCGGACTGTCTATACGTCTGTTTCAGTTTCACCACCGAGGAACTTAGGAAGTGATTTGCCCTGTTTCTGCCATGAATGATATTCCGCAGTGGCTGCGAACATTACGTCGCCTGATGAGTTGAGCGCCGTCTCCACGCTGTCCTGTACGACGCTGATGATGTATCCTACGCCGACCGCCTGCATGGCGATGTCGTTCGGGATACCGAAAAGCGCGCAGGCCATCGGGATGAGGAGAAGCGATCCTCCGGCTACTCCGGATGCTCCGCATGCTCCGAGAGCGGCGATGAAGCTCAGGATGATCGCTGTAGGAAGATCTACATTGATCCCAAGAGTGTTTGCCGTGGCAAGAGTCATGATCGTGATCGTGATAGCGGCTCCGTCCATGTTGATCGTTGCTCCGAGAGGGATCGATACTGAATACATGTCTGGGTCTAGCTTCAGCTTTTCACAAAGGCTCATGTTGATAGGGATGTTGGCCGCTGAGCTTCTTGTAAAGAATGCGGTGAGTCCGCTGTTCTTGAGGCATCTGAACACCAGTGGATACGGGTTCTTCTTAAGCGTCAGGAACGCGAGGAACGGATCGATCACAAGTGCTACGAAGAACATGCTTCCGACGAGAAGAACGATCAGCATTCCGTATTCTTTGAAGATCGAAAGGCCGCTTGTCGATACGCTGGAGTAAACGAGGCCCAGAATACCGAACGGCGCCAGGTTGATGATCCAGCGGACGATCTGAGATACTGAATCCGCGAGATCCTGAAGCATCTGGCATGTGTGCTCAGAAGCGAGCATCTTGAACGCGATCCCGAGGAACGCCGCCCAGAACAGGATGCCGATGTAGTTAGCGGTTGCCAGTGACTCGACAGGGTTTTTAACGACGTTCAGCAGCAGGTTCTCAAGTACTTCTCTCAGTCCTGACGGAGGAGCGATCTCTCCCTCAGGCGCTTCAGGAAGCACCATCTTCACTTTGAAGAAGAAGCTTGCCACTGTCGCGAAGAAAGCCGCGAGGAATGTGCTTATCATGTAGAGCCAGAGTACGAGGCCGAATCTCTTATCCAGCTTGCTGCTTCCTTTGCAGAGAGCGCTTGCGATGAGCACGAATACGAGGATAGGCGCGATCGCCTTCAGGCATCCTACGAATACGTCTCCGAAGAGCGCTACCGCCGTAGCCTGCGGCGCGGCCACGCCGATCACGGCGCCGATGACGAGCCCGATGAATATCCTGAGTATCAGGCTCGTATCATTATACTTTTTCACTATGTCTTTAAGATTGTCCATTTTGTCCTCCTAAGCAGAAAATCAAACAGTCAATTTTTCATAACACAATTTTACATACATATTATACAAAATTCAAACAAATGGACCTTGATGAGCGCAGATTTCAGAACTATTAAGAAATAAGATGTGCTTTTATTGTTTTTTTGCACCGGATGACGGCTTTGACGGCTCAGTGTGTTAACAAATCGCGGGAGAGGGTGTATAATAACCGCATAAATGTATAAATATGATTCTTTTGATAAAGGAGAGCGTTCAATGAGCAAGAAAGATCTTGATTGGGCAAACATAGGATTCCAGTACAGAGTGACGGACAAGAGATACGTTTCGAACTATAAGGACGGCGCATGGGACGAAGGCGGACTGACCGAAGACTCCATGATGACCGTCAGCGAGAGCGCGAACATCATGCAGTACTGCCAGGAAGTGTTCGAGGGAATGAAGGCCTATACTACGGTCGACGGGAAAGTCGTTACTTTCAGGCCTGACCTCAACGCGAAGAGGATGGCAGACTCGGCGAAGAGAATGGTTATGCCGCCGTTCCCTGAGGACAGGTTCCTCGAGGCTGTGGATATGACGGTGGCGGCGAACGCTGACTGGGTGCCTCCTTATGGATCGGGCGCATCATTATACATCAGGCCGTTCATGGTAGGAACAGGACCTGTTATCGGCGTTCAGCCTGCGACCGAGTTCCAGTTCAGAGTGTTCACTACTCCTGTAGGCCCGTATTTCAAAGGCGGCGCTACGCCTGTCGCCATCACTGTGTGCGACTACGACAGAGCGGCCCCTCACGGGACAGGGTACATCAAGGCGGGACTGAACTACGCGATGAGCCTCTATCAGACGGTAGAAGCCCACAAGAACGGATTTGCCGAGAATATGTATCTGGACGCAGCCGAGAGGAAGTACGTCGAGGAAACAGGTGGGTCCAACATCCTGTTCGTAACTAAGGACGGAAAGCTTGTAGTGCCTAAGTCAGATTCGATACTGCCTTCGATCACGAGACGCTCTATTGTATATGTTGCTGAGAATATGCTCGGCATCGAGGTCATAGAGAGGCCTGTCGAGTTTGCCGAGGTTTCCGGATTCGCTGAATGCGGGCTCTGCGGAACGGCGGCGGTCATATCGCCTGTAGGCTGGATCGACGACCACGGCGAGAAGATCGTCTTCGGCGACGGCGGCGTCGGCCCTGTGACGGCAAAGCTGTATGAGACGCTTACGGGCATCCAGTACGGGACCATCGAGGCTCCGGAAGGGTGGATCCACGAGATCAAATGCGACTAGGAAATGATCTGAAGCATAACAAAGCCTGGCCTTGCGGCCGGGCTCTTTCTATGTTTATCCTTTAATAATCTTCTTCTTCCTCTTCTTCGGCTTCTTCTTCCTTCAGGCGGAGATCCACGTACATCTTCAGGAACTCAGCCGTGCCTTCTATGCCGAACCTGCTGCTGTTTATGGAGATGTCATAGTTTCTCGAGTCTCCCCATTTGGTCTCGCAGTAGTGGTTGTGGTAATGCTTTCGCTTCTTGTCGACGTCCTTTATCATGTCCATCGCTTCCTCTTCTGTGAGCCCGAACTGGAACATGATCTGTCTTACCTTGGCGTCGTAGTCGCCCAGCACGAATATCTTGATCGCGTTGTCATAATCCTTAAGCACTTCCTCGGCGCATCTTCCGACTACGACGAACGATTCGCCCATGTCGGCGTGCTCCCTGATGAAATCGAACTCGAGGTGAGCGATCGCGTCCTGGAGCGAGCTGGAAAAGCCGTTTACCGTACGTGAAAGGAATATATTTACAGGCTTCTCCTCATATCCCTCCAGCTCCTCGTATTCTATGTCGTTCTCTTCTGAAACCATCTTCAGAAGGTCGCGGTCATACAGAGGTATCCCGTAGTATTCCGCAAGTCTTTCGCCGATTATGTGGCCGCCGCTTCCGAGTTCCCGGCCGATCGTTATTATCAGATTTTCTCTTTTCATGAATGTCCCTCTTTTTATATCATTTCACCCTGCAGCGCTTACGCAAACAGGAAATACCTAACATAGATCATGACTGTCGCTATAGCTATGACGGCAAGTGTCGCAGGCACTGCGGCCTTGCAGTATCTCTTCCAGGTTATTATGTATCCGTGGCGCGCCGCGACGGAGATGCCGACTACGTTCGCCGACGCTCCGATAGGGGTCGCGCTTCCGCCGATGTCAGTTCCGATCGAGAGCGCCCAGGCGAGCGTCGTGAGCGGCATGCCCTCGACATGCGCCAGCATCTTGATGATAGGTATCATCGTCGCCGCGAACGGTATGTTGTCGACGAACGCGCTTGCGAGAGCAGAGATGGCAAGCACAAGCACTACCGTCAGGAACGCGTGTCCGCTGCTCATCTTTGCTATGGCGTCCGCGATGAGATCCAGTACTCCGACGTTCTCCATGCCTCCTACTACCATGAACAGGCCTATGAAGAAGTAGATCGTTTTGGTATCTATGCTGCCGACCAGCTGCTTATAGTGCTTTCCCGCCGTCATGAGCGAGACGAGCCCGATGAACACGCCTATCGTCGCTACCGTAAGGTGTGTGTATTCATGGGACACGAGCAGTATGACTGCGGCTCCGAATATGACGCAGCTCACGATGAAGTTTTTTCTGTCTTCTATGGCTTCCTGCGGCTCAGGATAGTGTACCGGAGCTTCAGGATCTTTCCGTATCTTATGAGACTTCAGCTTTTCGCCAAGCCTCTTATGATATCCGGCGTAGAACAGTCCGATCACTGCGATGAGCGACGCCAGCGCTATCGGGCCGGTGTTCAGTATGAAGTCTGAGAATCCGAACCGGAGCGTGGTACCTATAATAATGTTAGGCGGATCTCCGCACATCGTGGCGGATCCACCCAGGTTGGCGCAGAAAACTTCAGAGATGATCATAGGGACAGGGTCGAACCTGAGCAGCCTCGCGAGCTCTACGGTTACAGCCGCGAGGAACATTATGACCGTGATGCTGTCGATGAACATCGCGAGAACGCTTGACATGGCCATGAACGCTATGAACAGCGGTATGACTCTGTAATGGAGCGCTTTCGCTATGGACAGACACAGCCACCTGAAGAACCCAGCGTTCGCCATGGCTTCAACCATGACCATCATTCCGGCAATGAATATGATCGTAGCCCAGTTTATGCCGGTCGACTGCGCGAGCTCTCCCTTCTGGTACCAGAAGTTAGGGTCCACGAATTCATCGAACGCCATGATCTTCCAAAGACCTTCATAGTCCTTCATCATCATGCCGCAGACTATTATGAGCATCGCGGCCCCGCAGAAAAGCGAGACCTGATGGCGCTCGAACCTATCCGTAAGGATAGCCGCGAACATCAGTATGAAGATGCCTATCGCTGTGATTTGTGCTATCAGTAACATGTTTCCCCCTTATTTCACACAAATGCATATTTTCTCACAAAGGGAGCAATGTGTCAAGAGACGCCGCGCATGTGTTATACTGGATCTGCGTGGTATAAATAAATAAAAAGAGCGGAAGGAGCAGACATATATGGAGGGGATAAAAGGAAGGATGGAGCTTGTCGTGGATGAGGCGCATACCGCGGAGGCTATGGGAAGCGGGGAGCTGCCGGTTTTTGCAACCCCGGCGATGATCGCCCTGATCGAGGAGACATGCTGGAGAAGCGCGGCGGATCATCTTGAGGATGGATGCGGCACCGTGGGCACAAAGCTGGATGTATCGCATCTTTCGGCTACGCCTGCGGGAATGAAGGTATGGTGCGAGAGCGAGCTGATAAAAGAAGAAGGAAGAAAGCTCACGTTCGCCGTCAGGGTATACGATGAGAAAGGCATGGTGGGCGAGGGGACCCACGAGAGGTTCATAGTGGATAACGTGAAGTTCATGTCGAAGGCTCTTGGAAAGCTGAAATAGAGAAACCAAAGGGGCTGTTGCATTAAGTGATTGAAAATCACCTGAGCAGCAGCTCTTTTTTGTTGTTTTCTTCTTTTAAATCAGCGAAAGAGCCTCCACTAGAAATGACACTTTCGCTGACACAACTTTGCGCTCTTTTTGAGCGCATTAATACAATTCTGTTTAGTAGATTTTGATTTTTAGGTATTGGCTATGCGGCTTTTAACGGATGAAGATGCTCGCCGGTTTTCCTGTTCTGTA
>JAZUNH010000013.1:0-50477 GCA_045604065.1 Anaerovoracaceae bacterium | reverse complement strand
CTTCATGATCTTGACGCCCTGAGTAGCGCGTCCGAGCACGGATACTTCAGCAGCGCTGATACGGATTATCGTGCCTTCACTGTTGATGAGCATGACCTCATCGTCGTCTCCGACAACAAGTGCTCCTACGAGTTCTCCTGTCTTTCCGAACTTGCTCTTATCGTAAGTAAGGAGACCCTTTCCTCCTCTTACCTGCTTCTTGTATCCCTTGACAGGAGTACGCTTTCCGAATCCGTTCGCAGTGACTGCGAGGAGCTGCTGATCCTCTTCAACGAGGCACATAGAAACGACCTCGTCGTCTTTTTCGAGCTTGATAGCTCTCACTCCGCCTGCGATACGTCCCATCGGACGTACGTCCTCTTCAGAGAACCTGATGCATTTGCCGTTCTTGGTGACGATGATAATATCGTTCGTTCCGGTCGACTGCTGGATCCCGATGAGCTGGTCGTCGTCCTTGAGATTGATCGCGATGAGACCCGTAGCTCTCTTCGTATCAAACTCAGAAAGCGCAGTCTTCTTGATCGTTCCCTTCTTGGTGACAGCGATCAGATATTTGTCGGCGCTGAAGTCCTTAACAGGTATCACCGCCGTTATCCTCTCACGCTGCATGAGATTCAGGAAGTTTATCGCCGGCGTTCCTCTCGCCGTCCTGGAGGCTTCCGGTATCTCGAAGGCCTTCAGCTTGTATGCCTTTCCGCTGTTCGTGAAGAACATCAGATAGTCGTGCGTGGAGGTCATGATCAGGTCCTTGACGAAGTCATTATCTCTCGTCTTGAGGCCTGTGATTCCCTTTCCGCCTCTCTTCTGCGACTTGTATACTGAAGCCGGGACTCTCTTGATGTATCCGAGGTGTGTCAGCGTGACCGCTACCTTCTCTTCCTCTACGAGGTCCTCGTCGTCAAAGTCTTCGACGTCGTGCTCGATCTTGGTGAGTCTCTTGCCGCCCCATTTCTCTTTGATCTCAAGGAGCTCGTCCTTGACGACTCCCATCAGGAGATGCTCGTCGGCGAGAAGCGACTTGTAGTACGCGATCTTCTGCATGAGCTCTCTGTACTCGTCCTCGATCTTCTCTCTCTCGAGTCCCTGCAGTCTGGCCAGCTTCATGTCGAGGATGGCCTGGGCCTGGATCTCGGAAAGCCCGAATCTTTCCATCAGCCTTTCCTTCGCGTCGTTATATGCCTCTCTGATGGTCTTTATGACTTCGTCGATATTGTCAAGCGCGATCCGGAGTCCTTCCAGTATGTGGGCTCTTGCCTCCGCCTTATCGAGATCGAACCTGGTCCTTCTCGTCAGGACTTCCTTCTGGAACTTGAGGTACTCGAACAGTATCTCTCTCAGGTTCAGAACCTTAGGCTGTCCGTCTACAAGCGCCAGCATGATGACGCTGAAGTTGTCCTGCAGCGCGGTGTGCTTATACAGCTGGTTCAGCGTGATCTGCGGGTTCGCGTCGCGCTTCAGCTCTATTACGATCCTCAGTCCTTCTCTGGAGGACTCGTCTCTTATGTCGGAGATGCCGTCGATGCTCTTGTCCTTTACGAGATCCGCGATCCTGGCGATCAGGTTCGCCTTGTTCACCGCGTAAGGGATCTCGGTAACGATGATCCTTGACCTTCCGTTCTTCGTCTCTTCTATCTCGCAGCACGCGCGGACTTTGATCTTTCCTGTTCCTGTTCTGTACGCGTCTCTTATCCCCGCCTTCCCGAGGATCTTCGCTCCTGTCGGAAAGTCAGGTCCCTTGATGATCTTCATGAGATCGTCGACCGTGCAGTCCGGATCATCGATCATCTTGACGCATCCGTCTATGCACTCGTTCAGGTTGTGCGGCGGGATGTTCGTCGCCATTCCTACGGCGATACCGTTAGACCCGTTGACGAGCAGATTCGGTATCCTGCTCGGGAGCACGACCGGCTCCTTCTCCTCGCCGTCAAAGTTAGGGACGAAGTCGACTGTGTCTTTGTCGATGTCTCTCAGCATCTGAAGCGAGAACGGGGACATCCTGGCCTCTGTGTATCTGGAAGCCGCGGCTCCGTCTCCGTCGATCGAGCCGAAGTTTCCGTGTCCGTCGACCAGAGGATATCTCATGGAGAAGTCCTGGGCCATCCTTACCATCGCATCATATATGGAGCTGTCTCCGTGCGGATGGTATTTACCCATTACTTCACCGACGATCCTCGCCGACTTCTTATATGGCTTGTCCGGAGTGGTGCCGAGGCGGTCCATTCCGTAAAGTATTCTCCTGTGTACCGGCTTCATGCCGTCGCGGACGTCCGGAAGAGCTCTTCCGACGATCACGCTCATCGCATAGTCGATATAGGAGTTCTTCATTTCATCATGTATCTCATGCTGAATGATCCTGCTGTCTTCGATAAGATTGTCCATTTATACCTCCTAGATATCGAGTGTCGCGTATTTCGCGTTCTCTTCGATGAACGCCTTGCGAGGCGGCACCTTGTCGCCCATGAGCGTTGTGAATATCTCGTCTGCAGCCGTGGCGTCCTCGACCGTGATCTGGATCATCGTCCTCTTCTCATAGTCCATGGTCGTCTCCCACAGCTGGTTGAAGTCCATCTCTCCGAGACCCTTGTATCTCTGGATCTCGATCTTCTGCTTGCTGTTCTTTGCCTGCATCTCGGCAAGCGTCTTCTCCTGCTCAGCGTCTGAATACGTGTATCTGACGTCGTTGCCCTGCTTGTCTCTGAACAGAGGCGGCTGCGCGGCGTATACATATCCGCCTTCGATCAGCGGAGTCATGTATCTGTAGAAGAATGTGAGGAGAAGCGTCCTGATATGGGCTCCGTCGACGTCGGCATCCGTCATGATTATGATCTTGTGATACCTGAGCTTGTCGATGTTGAACTCGTCTCCAATGCCGCAGCCGAACGCCGTTATCATATTCTTGATCTCTTCGGAAGCAAGCATCCTGTCCTGACGCGCCTTCTCAACGTTCAGGATCTTTCCTCTCAGTGGAAGCACGGCCTGCCTGTTCCTGTCTCTTCCCTGCTTGGCGGATCCGCCTGCGGAGTCTCCCTCGACCAGGAAGATCTCTGACAGCTCAGGGTTTTTCTCGGAGCAGTCCGCGAGCTTTCCAGGAAGAGAAAGAGAATCGAGGGCGCCTTTTCTTCTCGTTATCTCTCTCGCTTTTCTGGCGGCTTCCCTCGCCCTAGACGCCTGCATGCATTTATTCATGATGACCTTGGCCTGGTCAGGATGTTCTTCCATGAACGCCATAAGGTATTCGCTCGTGACGCTGTCGACGAACTTCCTGATCTCAGGGTTGCCGAGCTTGATCTTGGTCTGGCTCTCGAACTGAGGCTCCTCGAGCTTGACTGATACGATGGCTGTAAGCCCTTCTCTGACATCTTCTCCCGACAGCTGGTCTCCCTCTTTCAGGAATTTGGCTTTCTTCCCGTAGTCGTTGAACACTCTTGTGAGAGCCGACTTGAATCCGACCTCATGAGTTCCGCCTTCTGTCGTATTGATATTGTTCGCGTATGAGAAGATGAGCTCGTTGTACCTGTCTGTGTACTGCATGGCTACTTCAAGCTCGTGGCCCTTCTCCCTAACGTCATAGTAGATGATGTCAGGATGAACAGGGTCTTTGTTCTCGTTTATGTGCTTTACGAACTCTTCCAGTCCTCCTTCATAATGGAAGGATTCCTTCTTCTTTCTTCCTTCTCTCTCGTCTGAAAGAGTGATGTTGATGCCCTTGGTCAGGAACGCCATCTCTCTTAAACGGTGCTTCAGAGTATCATAGTCGAAATTCAGCTCTGTGAACATCGTGGCGTCAGGCCAGAACTGTGTGGTGGAACCGGTCTTCTTCGATTCGCCCACTTCATGAAGAGGCTCCGTTGTCTTTCCTCTCTCGAAAGAGATCTCATAGATCTTTCCGTTTCTCCTCGTCTGGACTATCATCCTCTCAGAAAGAGCGTTGACTACCGACGCGCCTACGCCGTGGAGTCCTCCTGATACCTTGTATCCCCCGCCGCCGAACTTTCCGCCGGCATGGAGGACGGTATGGATGACTTCGATTGCCGGCTTATGGACTTTCTTCTGCTCGTCCACCGGCATTCCTCTTCCGTCGTCCTCTACCTGGATCGAATTGTCCTTGCGTATGGTGACCTTAATGTTCTTGCAGTATCCGGCGAGAGCTTCGTCCACGCTGTTGTCTACTATTTCATATACAAGATGGTGAAGTCCCTGGACCCCGGTAGTTCCGATGTACATTCCCGGAGTCTTACGAACAGCCTCAAGACCCTCCAGCACCTGGATCTGTTCGGCATTGTATTCGTCTTTTTTCACTTTTGCCATTAAAAATTACCCACCTTTTTCTTTACTTCTGCATAACAAAAAATCCCATGGGACATGGGACGCCTATCCATCCCAAAACCCATGGAAAATTATACCACAAAAATATCATTTTAGCAAGTTTTTTGGGGGTTTATAACATTTTTATCTGTTGATATGATAAAAAACTGTAAAATCTTTTATTTAGTGCCTTAAAATTGAAAATTACACCGTTGGATATGGTGCACTTTTTTTATACAATTTGACCGGCGCTGACCTTTATTATCTTCGCGTCCGGATATGCTCTCAGAAGACTCTCGTCTATATCGGTCGTCGTAATGAAGATCTGGTTCTCGGAAAGCGCCCTTATCAGGTACTCCCGGCGCTCTTCGTCAAGCTCGCTCATGACGTCGTCCAGCAGTAGTACGGCGTTTTCCCCGGTCTCTTTTCTTATCAGCTCCAGCTCCGCAAGCTTAAGAGAAAGAGCGGATGTCCGCTGCTGCCCCTGTGATCCGAAGTTTCTCACGTTTATACCATCTATCATGAAGATAAAGTCGTCTTTCTGCGGCCCGGCTGATGTGCTTCCCATTCTCATGTCTTTTTCTCTCGAGGATACCAGCTCTCTTTCGATGAATTCCTCCTGCGTCGCCGTGTCTCCGGCAATGTCCACATCAGGATCGTATTTTAGTGTAAGCTTTTCTCTGCCGTTCGTTATCTTGCCGTGTATCTCTCCTGATATACCGCTTATCTCGTTTATGAAGTCATTCCTGTACTTCATGATAAGAGCCCCGTATTTGATGAGGCCTTCGTCCCAGATCTCGAGCATGCTCTCTTTCACATCCTGCGACTTCAGATATGTGTTTCTCTCAAGAAGCGCTCTTCTGTACTTCACGAACGCGTCGAAATAAGCAGGCTTTATCTGAGAAAGCTCTCTGTCTATGAACCTTCTTCTCTTTTCCGGCTCGTCCTTCACTATCTTAAGATCGTCAGGCGAGAATATCACTATTATTATGTTATCCAGAAGATCTGAAGTCTTCCTTACGGCAGAGCCGTCTTTCCTGACTGCTTTCTTCGAGTATCTTGAAAGCATTATCTCCACCTTTGTGCTGATAAGCTCTTTCTCAGCAAGGACTTTGATATATGCGCTGTCTTCGCCGAACATTATCATCTCAGAGTCGCGGCTCGTACGAAAAGATCTCCCCATGGAAGATATGTAGAGCGCCTCAATGAGGTTAGTCTTTCCCTGGGCGTTCTGCCCGGTGATAAGATTCACTCTTCTGTCAAATCCAATGGCGAGATCTCTATAATTTCTGAAATTCTTAAGCTTAAGCTCTTTTATATACATTTCCTAGCTTATTCTTACAGGAAGTATCAGATACTGATAGTCATTTCCCTGTGCCGGCTCAATGAGGCAAGGATTTATGCTTGAATTGAGAAGGATCTTTATCTGGTCGTCATCAATAGCCTTTAGCACGTCGAGCACATAATGTGCGTTGAATCCTATCACCAGATCTTCTCCGCTCTTGTCTATCACTATCTCTTCCTTTACATTACCCTCGTCTGAATCAGATGTGATCTCGATCACATTCTGCATGATGTTCATCTTTATGAGGTTGTTCTTTCCGGTCTTTGTGAGAAGAGAAGCTCTTTCGATGCTTTCCATAAGAAGAGCTCTGTCGCAGATAACCGTTATCCTGCTTTCTCTCGGAAGGATATCCTTATATGCGATGAAGTTTCCTTCAAGGAGCTTCAGCTCTGCCTGTATCTCATCAAATCTGAAGACCGCTTTCTTCTCGTTGAGATAAAGCTTTGCCTTATCGTTGTCACTCTCTGTATCAGCTATTATCTTTGAAAGCTCGTTCAGGATCTTCGCAGGAATGATGAATCTGTAAGGCTTCTCATTGTACATAGTCCTTCTGTTGACAGCCATCCTGAATCCGTCGATCGCTACCATCTGGATCTCTTCCTGTGAGAGCTCGAGAAGAACGCCGGTTATAACTCCCCTCGCCTCATCTATGCTTGCGGCAAACGATGTCTTGTCTATCATTTCCCTGAAAGTAGACTTGTCAAATTCTATGAACTCGCTTTCATCTGTCGCTGCGTTTATCACAGGAAACTCGTCGGCAGGCATTCCTATGATCTTGAACTCAGAGTTCATGCTTTTGATAAGAACGTTATTCTCAGCGTCTGTCTCTATCTGTACCTCTTCACCAGGAAGCTTTCTTACTATATCGGAGAAGAGCCTGGCCATTACGATGACCGCGCCCGGCTCGCTTACTTCGGCGTCTGTCGAGTCCTGTATGGAAAGATCGAGGTCTGAAGCTGACATCGTAAGCATGCTGTTCTCAGCTTTGAGCATTATTCCCTTAAGGACAGGAATGGTCGTCCTTACAGAAACTGCTTTAGATACGATGTTAAGTACTTTTACAAGATTTTGCTGCTGGCAGATAAATTTCATTTTTTCCTCCGGCCTGATTCAGGCAAAACGCAAATTGTTTATTATCTTTATTGTAGTAGTAATAGTAGTAGGGGGTGTGGATAGTGTGGAAAACTTCTGCAGCTGTTAATATACCGCCGTTTTTCCTTGAACATACCATGTTCATTCAGAGAGGATAAAGCCCTCTTTTATCAACATGTTTCCACATTTACTATTATACAACTTTTTATAGAGCTATGCTTTTATTTCTTCCTGTAATGAAGAAATGAGGTTTCTTTTCTCTTCGTCTCTTCCTATTTCCTTCTGGATGACTTCAAAAGCGTGCATAACAGTCGTGTAATGTCTTCCGCCGAAATAGTTTCCTATCTGAGTATATGAGTAGTCAGTCATGGTTCTGCAGAGATACATCGCTATCTGTCTTGGATAGGCTACTTTGCTCGTTCTCTTTGAAGAATCTATTTCAGATATCTTCAGGTTGAACTTGTGGCATACCGTGGTCTTTATCTTGTCAGGAGTGATGTTGCTATTGTTGTTTTTAAGGATCTCGGTAAGTATGCCCTTGGCGAAAGGAACATCTATGTGCTCATGAAGAAGATTGGAAAAGCTGTTTATTCTCTTCAGCGCTCCCTCAAGTTCTCTGATATTATCTGTGATCTTCTCGGCGATGAGGCAGATCACCTGATAAAGGTCATCGTCCATAGTCATCTTAAAGTTCTGGGATTTCTTTACCAGGATGGCTACACGCGTCTCGTAGTCTGAAGGAGAAAGCCCGGCTATCATGTTCCATGAGAATCTGGACCTGAGCCTTTCCTCAAGAGTAGTAAGCTCGTTAGGCGGCCTGTCGCTAGTTATCACGATCTGTTTGTTCAGCTCGTAAAGGTCGTTGAAAGTATGGAAGAATTCTTCCTGAGTAGTTTCCTTGTTCTCAAGGAACTGGATATCGTCGATAAGAAGAACGTCGACTTTTCTGTATTTGTTCTTGAATTCACGCTGCTTGTTCTCACCGAGCGCTTTGATGAGCTCGTTGGTGAACATCTCTGAAGATACGTAGAGCACGTTGAGCTCCGGACGGTGCTCTGTCAGGTATATGGCTATAGCCTGCATCAGATGAGTCTTTCCGAGACCGGATCCTCCGTATATGAAAAGAGGATTATAGGCCTGCGACGGAGACTCTGCCACCGCAAGAGCCGCGGCATGAGCATATTTGTTCCCGCTTCCTACCACAAAGTTGTCGAACGTATACTCAGGGTTGGCTATTCTCTTTCCTGAAAGGATCTTGTCGCCCGGAACAGCTGAAGCCTGATCGTTCTTTATCTTATTGACACGCTCCAGATTCTCATCCTCATGCTTGTATTCTTCTTCTGTCCTTATTACTATCTTATAGTCGTGCTTCAGGATCTTTCTGAACGAGTCTTCTATTATCTTTATGTATCTTGTTTTGAGAATGTTCGCGGCAAAGTCGTTTTCGGCCGTGAGAAAAACGGTCTTCATCTCGTCGTCGATCCTTCTGATGCCTGTAGGCAGGAACCACGTGCTGTAGCTCATGTCAGACATCTCGGGACGGACGGCCTTAAGAAAACCATCCTTTATCTTATTTACATCTTTCATCTATATGATCTCCCGAAAGTGGTAATACCTATTTTACACAACAAGTTATCCACATACAAGACGAAATACAAAGAAAAAACGGCAGAAAAAGTTATCAACAGCATGTTCATAACTTTATCAATAATATAAAAGCAAGCGATATCAACACATACGGCGCACGGGAAAAACATATCAAAAAAGTTATCGACATAAAAATTATAACAAAATGTATATCCGGTTTATAAAAACACACGAAGTTATAATAAAAAGAGCATTTTTAGTGGATAATTATTCAATTATTCTGTTTTTGTTGACAGAAAGCCAAGAAAAAAGTATAATATCTGAATGCGTGCATACATTGTAATTCAGAGTATGCGGGTGAAGTAGGCCGGAGACAGTCTCCGGAAGCAGAAACAATAACAGCACAGGAGGTATAGAAATGAAGCAGACATATCAGCCTAAGAAAAGACAGCGTCTGAAGGAACACGGATTCCGCAAAAGAATGTCTACCAAGAACGGCAGGAATGTTCTCAAGAGAAGAAGAGCAAAGGGCAGAAAGAAACTGTCAGCATAAGATGCGGAGCAAATATGTACTTAACCGCCAGAAGGATTTTGACGCCGTGTACAGACTGGGAAAGTCCCAGGCGTCGAGATATGTGGTCCTGTTCTACAGAAAGAATGATCTCGGACTGACCAGGATCTCATTTCTGGCAAGCAAAAAAGTCGGAAACAGCGTCCAGCGCAACAGAGCGAGAAGGCTCATGAAGGAAGCGTTCCGGCTTTCAGGAATGGTCATTTCCCCGGGATTTGACCTGATCATCATCGCGCGGAGCACCATAACCGATGCCGGCATGCGCGGTGTGATGCAGTCTGTCAAGACTGCCTTTGGAAAAGCCAGGGGTGTTTTGATGTGAGATATATCAGCTTGATATTCAGAAAAATAATAGTACTTTTAATAAGGTTCTATCAGGTCTTCATATCACCCCTGTTCCCGCCGACATGCAGATACACTCCCACCTGTTCGGAATATTTCATACAGGCAGTGGAGAAATACGGTCCCATCAAGGGCTCATATCTCGGGATCAAAAGGATCCTGAGGTGCCATCCGGGACATCCCGGCGGGTACGATCCCGTTCCCTGAACGGGTAAAATTTGGAGGATATCGATAAATGGAGTTTGTTTTATCAATCATGGCCAAGCCGCTGGCGCTTTTGCTGCAGCTGCTTTACTCAGTGATCGGTAACTACGGGGTCTCTCTTATCGTACTTACGGCACTTATCAAGCTTGCCATGTACCCTGCGTACAAATCACAGATGATGTCGACGCAGGGCATGCAGGAGATACAGCCGAAGATAAAGGAGATTCAGAATAAATACGCAAACGACAGACAGATGATGAACCAGAAGATCTCTGAGCTCTATCAGCAGGAGGGAGTCAGCCCTGCGGCCGGCTGTCTTCCGATGATAGTTCAGATGTTCGTCATCATGGGTCTGTTCATGCTTCTGAGAAACCCTGTACAGTTCATGAATTCCGAGAAAATGATCTTCGCGATCCACGAAAGCTTTCTGTGGATGGAAGACCTGGCGCAGCCGGATCCGTGGATACTTCCTATCCTGGCCGGACTTGCGACGTTCGCTTCATTCTTCTTCCAGAAATCCATGTCACAGCCTGGCATGGGCGACATAATGCAGAAGATGATGAAGTATATTTTCCCGATCATGATAATGTGGCTGGCAAAATCGTATCCTGCCGGTCTTGCGCTTTACTGGTTTGTGAGCCAGTTCTTACAGATATTTTTTAACATCCGCTTTGAAATGCTGAAGAAGCAGAAAGAGGCCGAGAAGAACGCCCGCGGAAAGAGAAAGCCGGTAAGAGCAGGCAAAGGAGTTAATTAGAATGGAACAGCTAGACGTAGTAGAGAAATGGGGAGACAGTGTCGACCAGGCTGTTGATCTGGCTCTCCGTGATATGAAGTTATCCCGTGAAGACGTGGATGTGGAGGTGCTCGAGGAGCCTTCAAGAGGATTCCTCGGCATAGTGGGACAGAAGCTCGCGAGAGTGAAAGTCACGAGAAAAGGCGCGGTGCAGGAAGAGAAAGAAGTCAAAGAGACAAGAAGCTTTGAGCCTGCGGTGAAGAAGGCGCCTGAAAAGACAGAAAAGATTGAAGAAGAAAAAGAAGAGCCGCGTCAGGAAAGACGCTGGAAGAAGAACACGAACAAGAAGCCGCTGTCAGAGCTGATCGATACAGAGGAATCGCTGACGCCGGAGGCAACGCTTGAGGATCTGGACTTCCACAAGAAGATGAAGGAACTTCCTTCATGTGAGGATCATCCTGCTCTCACGTTCCTTAAGGACGTGATCAGCGACATGGGACTCGATCTCACACTGAACGCAAAGGCGGATGATACGAATGTATATATCGAGCTTTCCGGAGACGACTGCGGAACGATCATCGGACGCCGCGGGCAGACTCTGGACGCTCTCCAGTATCTGACGAGCCTTGTCGTGAACAAAGAGCACGAGACCTATACCAAGGTAGTGATAGACGCCGAGGACTACAGGTCAAGAAGAGAGAAGACGCTGGAACAGCTCGCCGACAAGATGGCGAAGAAAGCGGTCAGATCTCACAGAAGCCTGAAGCTCGACCCTATGAATCCGTATGAGAGAAAGGTGATACACGCTACTCTCCAGGCGAATCCGAGGGTAACGACGAGAAGCGAGGGACAGGATCCTTACAGAAGAGTCGTGATCGAGCCTAAGCGCTAGGTCTTTTCTGAAAGCCAGACGAAAAAGGGAAGGAGAGATCCTCCCCTTTTCTTTTTGTCTTTAAGCAAAATAGTTCGCCACGCCGGCGGTTTTGCGGTAAAATATTATGGGCAATTATCTGATCATATGCATTTTGCGGGAGGATCAATGGAAGAGACCATAGCTGCCGTCGCTACCCCTTTCGGAGAAGGCGGCATAGGAATAATAAGGCTGTCGGGAGAGGAAGCCGGAAAGATACTCGGCGAAGTCTTTGTTCCGTACGGGAAGGACGCCGTCATGGACGACGGAAGGAAGCTCACGTACGGACACGTGAAAGACCCGTCGGACGGCGTCGTCATAGACGAGGTGCTGGCGGTCTTCATGAAAGGACCGCATACGTATACCGGCGAAGACGTCGCGGAAATAGACTGCCACGGAGGAGTCGTGCCGCTTAGGAAAACGCTTGAGCTCGTATACTCCCTGGGCGCGAGGCCCGCGGAGAGAGGCGAGTTCACCAAGAGAGCGTTCCTGAACGGGAGGATAGACCTCTCGCAGGCGGAGGCTGTGATCGACCTCGTGAAAGCCAAGGCGGACAAGAGCTTCGGCGTCGCGATGGACCAGCTCCGGGGGAGGCTTTCCGACGACATAAGGAAGATCAGGGCAAAGCTGATGGACCTTCTGGTCGAGCTCACCGTGAACATCGACTATCCCGACGAGGACATAGAGGTGATAACGTACGAGAGGCTGGACACAGGCCTGAAAGACGCGCAGGCGGACATCAGGCGGCTGCTCGCGAGCAGCAATACCGGAAGGCTGATCTCGGAAGGGATCCGGGTCGCTATTATCGGGAAGCCAAACGTCGGGAAATCATCTCTGATGAACGCCCTTCTGCGTGAATCCAGGGCGATAGTGACCGATATACCGGGCACTACAAGGGATACGATCGAAGAGGCGCTGAGCATCGACGGGATACCCGTCATACTTACGGATACGGCGGGCATCCGGGAGACGGAGGACACGATAGAGACTATCGGCATCGAGAGGAGCAAAGCCTCCGTCGGCTCTGCCGACCTTGTCCTCTTCATGATCGACGGGTCTGAGGCGCTGAACGACGAGGACAGGTTCATAGCTGAGAACCTGGATCCGGGAAAGACGGTCTGTGTCATCAATAAATCAG
The DNA here is from genome assembly GCA_045604065.1 of Anaerovoracaceae bacterium. Taxonomy (GTDB): domain Bacteria; phylum Bacillota; class Clostridia; order Peptostreptococcales; family Anaerovoracaceae; genus Aminicella. Next base: position 38,247 of record JAZUNH010000013.1, on the reverse strand, counting down.
ACAAGGCACAGAAAGTAGCGGCAGGCGACATAAAGGCGCTCGCGGGAGAGGTGCCGGTGATAACGACGTCTCTCCTGTCAGAGAGCGGTACCGAAGCCGTGGAGAAGATAATAAAAGACAGGGTCTATTCAGGCGAGACCATGCAGGAAGAAAGCGTGACCGTGACCAACGCGAGGCACGAGCAGCTTCTTAAGCAGGCGGACAAGTCGGTCAGTGACGCGCTGGCGCTCGTTTCTGAGGAAGAGCCTGTCGAGATAATAGAGATAGACGTTAACCAGGCGTACGAGAGCCTGGGAGAGATAATCGGAGAATCCGTGGGAGACGACATAATCGACGAGGTGTTCTCACGGTTCTGTCTGGGGAAGTAGCATGAACGAAGAAGAAAGAAGCAGATACATCAAAATGGGAGACTATGACGTATGCATCATAGGAGCCGGCCACGCGGGATGCGAGGCAGCTCTTGCGTGCGCGAGGATGGGCGTAAAGACCATGATGTTCTCCATAAACCTTGAGGCGGTCGCGATGATGCCGTGCAACCCCGCTATCGGAGGCACGGGAAAAGGACATCTCGTGAGAGAGATAGACGCCCTTGGAGGCGAGATGGGGCTGAATATCGACAAGACCTTCCTCCAGAGCAGGATGCTGAACACGTCCAAAGGCCCGGCGGTACACTCGCTGCGCGCCCAGGCGGATAAGAAGCAGTACCATGTGGAAATGAAAAAAGTGCTTGAGAGACAGGAGAATCTGGACATCAAGCAGCAGGAGATAATCGATATAGACGTTGAAGACGGACAGGTGAAAGGCGTCGTGACCAAGACGCACGCCTATTATTCCTGCCGCGCTATCGTGATCTGCACCGGGACATTCCTCGGAGGGAGGATCTTCATAGGAGAGACCAATTTCGCGAGCGGCCCTAACGGCCTTTCGCCTTCTGTGGAACTCGTGGACAGCCTGAAGAGGCTCGGGCTTCCGCTGAGAAGGTTCAAGACCGGCACGCCGGCGAGAGCGCTCAAGTCAACGTTCGATTATGACAAGATGACGATACAGCCGGGAGACGAGCACATAGTGCCGTTCTCTTTCATGAACGACCATCTGGAGAAGGAGCAGATCCCGTGCTGGCTCTCATATACGAATGAGGAGACACACAGGATCCTCCGGGAGAACTTCTCCAGGTCCGCTTTGTTCGGAGGCGCGATCACAGGCATAGGGCCGAGATACTGCCCTTCCATCGAATCGAAGATAGACAGGTTCCCTGACAGGAAGAGGCATCAGCTCTTCGTGGAGCCGGAGGGAGCCGAGACCGACGAGATGTATATCCAGGGAATGAGCTCAAGCATGCCGGAAGACGTTCAGAGAGATTTCTATCACACGATCCCGGGGCTCGAGCATATATACATAACGAGGCCGGCATACGCCATCGAGTACGACTGCATAGACCCTATAGAGCTGTCGCTCAATCTGGAGTACAAGAAGATACACGGATTCTTCTGCGCCGGGCAGTTCAACGGAAGCTCGGGATACGAGGAGGCCGCGGCCCAGGGACTCATGGCCGGCATAAACGCGGCGCTGGAAATAAATGGAAAAGAGCCGTTCGTACTGGACAGGAGCGAGGCGTATATCGGCGTCCTGATAGACGACCTGGTGACTAAAGGGACCAACGAGCCGTACAGGATCATGACGAGCCGCGCCGAATACAGGCTCCTGCTGCGCCAGGACAACGCTGACACCAGGCTGACCGAGAAGGGATACAGGCTCGGGCTTGTGACAGAAGAGCGGTATCAGAAATTCCTGAAGAAGCAGGAGAACGTGAAGAAGGAGATAGAAAGACTGAAGAGCACGGGCATAGCGCCGGAAGACGCCGAAAGCTTCCTGGAAGAGCGCGGGAGCACGCCTCTTTCGAACAAAGTGCCGCTGTATGAGCTCCTGAAGAGACCGGAGATATCATACGACGACCTCGCGGAAGTGGACAAAAACCGCCCGGAGCTCACGCTCCATGAAAAGGCAGAGGTGGAAGTCCACATCAAGTATGAGGGTTATATCCAGAAGCAGCTGGATCAGGTCGAGAAGTTCAAGAAGCTTGAAAACAAGAAGCTTCCGGAGGATCTTGACTACAGCACCATAGACGGGCTCAGGATAGAGGCGCAGCAGAAGCTGAACGACATACAGCCGGGATCGATCGGTCAGGCGTCCAGGATCTCAGGGGTCTCCCCTGCCGACATCAACGTGCTCATCATATATCTCGAAAGAGCAAGAAGGGCCGGTAAGGAATCGAAATGACAGAGATGACCGGATACGCGGAAAAGATACATAAAGCGCTGGCTGAGGCAGGGACCGAGGCGGACATGTCTGTCTGCGAGAGCCTTTCTGTATATATGACAGGCGTCCTTGAACGCAACAAAGACATCAACCTTACCAGGATAACGGACCCGGACGATTTCATAGCCGAACACATAGTTGATTCGGCGTCTGTCATGAAGCTCGCGGAATACAAGGCGGCGCGGACGGTCTGCGACGTCGGGACGGGAGCGGGCTTCCCGGGCGTGGTGCTTGCCGCCCTTTCGCCTGAGCGGTCGTTCACCCTGATAGATTCTCTGGCCAAGAGGCTGAAGGTCATAGAGGAGCTCGCGGAGAAAGCCGGGATCGGAAACATAAAGCTGGTCCACGCGAGAGCTGAAGACGCGGGACGGGACCGGGAGCTCAGGGAAAGCTTCGACTTCGTCACAGCAAGAGCCGTCGCAAGACTTTCTGTCCTCGCGGAGCTCTGCCTGCCGCTCGTAAAGAAAGGCGGATCGTTCGCGGCGTTCAAGGGAGCGTCCTGCGCAGAAGAAGCAGAGGAAGCGGCTGCGGCAGCCAAGATTTTGGGGGCTCCGCATATAGACATACAAGATGCAGGGGTGTCAGGCACGAATCATGTGTTTGCGGTAATGAAAAAGACCGGAAGGACCCCTTCAAAGTATCCCAGAAAAGCAGGGGAACCCGCCCGTAAACCGTTGTAAATTCAACGATTATTGCGGTTGTTTCACGTGAAACATCAAAGTGGAAAACAAACAGTTTTTAGGTTAAAATATCAATTGGAACATACCGTTATCTGACCGGAAGGAGCAGTTTAAATTGGCTAAGGCAATAGCGATCTTCAATCAGAAAGGCGGAGTCGGGAAGACTACCACCAATATTAATCTCGGAGCCAGCCTTGCGATGCTTGGCAAGAAAGTGCTCATAGTCGACATAGACCCGCAGGGAAACACAACGAGCGGGATCGGCGTATCCAAGAGAGCCCTGAGCGACACAGTATACGAGCTTCTGATCCAGGACGACTACGACACCAGAAAAGCCATCCTCAAGACAGGAGTGAAAGGCCTCGACGTGATCCCGGCGAACGTGGATCTCGCGGGCGCCGAGATAGAGCTCGTGGCGATAGAGGGAAGAGAGACGAGGCTGAAGGAAGCGATCGACAAGGTCCGTGACCGGTATGATTTCATATTCATCGACTGCCCTCCTTCGCTTGGACTCCTTACCATAAACTCTCTTACAGCCGTCGACAGCGTTCTCATTCCTATCCAGTGCGAGTTCTACGCCCTGGAAGGCGTGAGCCAGCTGATGAGTACGATCGAGCTGGTGAAGAAGAGCCTCAACCATAAGCTGGAGGTGGAGGGCGTCGTCCTGAGCATGTTCGACGGAAGGACGAACCTCGCCATACAGGTGGTGCAGGAAGTGAAGAAGTACTTCGGGTCCAGGGTATATTCCACAGTGATACCAAGGAACATAAGGCTTGCCGAGGCGCCGAGCTTCGGTATGGCGATAACGGAATACGATCCGAGATCAAAAGGGGCAAAAGCATACAGAGCGTTTGCGGAAGAGTTTCTTAAACGGGAGGAGAATAAGTAAATGGCAGCCAGATCTGTAAAGAACAATGTGCTGGGAAGAGGGATAAGCGCCCTTATCTCTGAGTCCGCCCCGGTGGACGAGAGCTTTATAGACGAAGGCGCGAAGAACGCCGTAAGCTATATAGACATAAACGACATCAAGCCGAACAGGAGCCAGCCGAGAAAGAACTTCGACGACGAGAGGATCGGAGAGCTTGCCGAATCGATACAGGAGCACGGCATTATCCAGCCGCTCATAGTAAGGAAGAGCGGTTCCGGATATGAGCTGGTAGCGGGAGAGCGAAGATGGCGCGCGGCAAGAAAAGCCGCTCTCGACAAAGTGCCGTGCCTCATCAGGGAATTCACTGACGAGGAGAATGCGCTCATCGCCATCATTGAGAACATGCAGAGAGAAGACCTCGACCCTATCGAGGAGGCTGAAGGCCTGAACGAGATGATAAAAAGCTATGGGCTCACGCAGGAAGAGGTCTCAAAGAGCGTGGGAAAGAGCCGCCCTTATATAACCAATTCCCTCAGGCTCCTGAAGCTTCCTGAGGATATCAGGGAGATGATAAGCGAGGGAAAGATATCAGCCGGCCATGCGAGAGCCCTGCTTTCCGTTAAAAGCGAGGCCCTCATCAGGCAGCTGGCGGCAAGGATCGCTAAAGAAGGCCTTTCCGTAAGAGAGGCCGAAGCGATAGCTCAGAAGAAAGCGAAGACGAAGAGAAAGCCAAAAAGATCGATCAAGGATCCGGATATCATAGCGGTAGAGGAAAAGCTGAAGCAGATATACGGAACAAGAGTAGCCATCACGACAAACGGACGCAAAGGAGCGATAGAGATCTCCTACTACGGCAGGGAAGACCTGAACCGCCTGATAGAGCTGCTCGAGTCAGTAGAACAGTAAAGGTTTCACGTGAAACAATGGTACCAGAAAGATGATTGACAGTGTTTTTGAGGAAAAGCTGATAAGGTATTCTCCGGTCCCGATGGCAGTCGTAAACGCGGGCGGTAAAGTAGTGCGCGCGAGCGACAGGATCAACGAGGTGTTCGTATACGACGATATCATCGGATACGACTTCTTCCAGCTCACGGGATTCAGGATCGAAGACCTTAGAGACCTTGAGGCAAGGAGAGACACCAGGCTCCTGAACAGAAACGACAGAGATTTCAGGGTGACCGTGGCGAAAGACGGAGACGACGAGGATTCCAACCTCATAGTGACCTTCTTCGACATCACGATGTATGTCCAGATGCGGGACAGATACGACGACGAGAAGATCTGCGTCGCGAGGATCAATATCGACAATTACGACGATCTCATCGCGGGAACGGATCCGTCCATGAGGATGATCACGTCGTCGCAGGTCGACAAGCTCATACGCGACTGGTCGGCCGCGATCAAGGGATCCATAGTTACAATGCGGGCCGGACAGTACATAATGTATTTCCATCATAAATATCTGTCCGGCATGATAGAGCACAAGTTCAGCATCCTTGACAAGGCCAGGGACATCGAGACACAGACCGATTTCCCGATCAGCCTTTCGATAGGAGTCGGCATAAACGGAGCCACGCTGGGAGAGACGAGAAACTTCGCGGACGCTGCGCTTGACCTTGCTTTAGGCCGCGGAGGCGACCAGGCGGTCATGCGTGACGGCACCAAGATCAGATATTTCGGCGGGCGCAACATGACCGTTGAAAAAGGAAGCAAGGGAAAGTCAAGGGTCGTGGCGTACGCTCTCAAGAGGCTCATAGAGCAGGCGGAAAGAGTGGTCATCATGGGCCACAGGAATCCCGATATGGACGCGTTCGGCTCGGAGCTCGGGATGGCAAGGATATGCCAGCTTTACGGAAAGAATGCAAGCATAATACTGAACCACGTGAACGACTCGCTCCAGACCATCTACCGTCAGGCGAAGGATTCCGGAGCATATAACTTCATATCGGGCGAGAGAGCTGTCTCCCTTATGACGCCTGACTCGCTGGTGGTCCTGCTCGATACCCACAGGCCTTCATATTCAGAATGTCCTGAAGTGCTCGGCATGACGGACAGGATCGCGGTGATAGACCATCACAGAAGAGCCGCGGACAGCGTAGAGAATCCAACGCTGTCGTACATAGAATCATATGCTTCCTCAACAGCCGAGATGATAACAGAGATACTCCAGTATCTCGGAGCGAAGAAGGAAGTGAGCAAGCTTGAGGCGGAAGCGCTCCTCGCGGGCATGACGGTGGACACCAACAGGTTCGCGGTCAAGACCGGAGGAAGAACGTTCGAGGCGGCTGCCTGGCTCAAGAGAGCCGGCGCCGACACGGCCGAGGTGAAGAAGATGTTCCAGTCGAGCCTGGAGGACTTCAAGATCAGGTCGAGGGCGGTAGCCGCCGCGGAGATCTCTGAAGACGGGATCGCGGTATCTGTATGTGAAGGAAAGAACCCGGAGGCGCAGATCATCAACTCACAGGTGGCGGACGAGCTCCTTAACGTAAAGGGAGTCAAGGCCAGCTTCGTCGCGGGGCTCGATAACGAAGGTTTCACGCTGGTGAGCGCGAGATCGCTCGGCGACGTGAACGTGCAGATCCTCATGGAGGAGATCGGCGGAGGCGGACATCTCACCACGGCAGGCGCCCAGGTTGAGGGAGATCCTGAAGAAGTCGTGAAAGCCGTAAGGGATAAGGCGGAAGCCCAGCTGAACGCGAAGACACAGACAGAGAAAATGGAAAATACTGGAAATCAAGGAGAGGGCAAATGATCGTAATACTTAAACGTGACGTTAAAGGCACAGGCAAGGCCGGAGAAGTGGTAAAGGTAAGCGACGGTTACGCGAGGAACATGCTTCTTCCGAAAGGCTACGCCGAGGAAGCCACCAAGAACAACGTCCACAGCCTGGAGAAAGCCAAGGCGAAGCGTGAGGAAGAAGAAGCGAACGCCAGGGCCGCGGCTGAGAAGCAGGCTGAGGAAATGAAAAAGATGAAAGTCACGATCGTGACCAAGGCCGGGGAAGGCGGAAAGCTCTTCGGCTCGATCACGAGCAAGGATATAGCGGCCGCGCTCAAAGAACAGTGCGGCATCGACGTCGACAAGCGCAAGATCGTCCTGGATCAGCCTATCAAGGAGATCGGAACGACGCGCATCAAGGTAAAGATCTATCCTGAGATCACAGGAGTCATAGCTGTGGAGGTGAAAGACTGATGGCAGAGAAGATCCCTCCTCATAATACAGACGCGGAGAAATCGGTCCTTGGAGCAGCCATGCTCAACAAGGATGCTCTCTTTGATGTAGTCGAATTAGTAAGTCCTGAGGACTTTTACAGCAAAGGCCATCAGGAGATATTCGCCGCGATACGCGACATGTACAACGCGGGCAAAGCGGTGGATATCGTAACGGTCACCGAGGAGATGAAGAACCGCGGAACGCTTGCGGGAGCCGGCGGAAGCGCGTACATAGCGGAGCTGACCAGCGACATACCGTCGACGACGAACGCCGGCGAATACGCCAAGATCATAGCGGAAAAGGCTGCGCTGAGAAGGCTGATACAGACATCTGAAGAGATACGCGAGAGCTGCTATTCCAACAAAGAGACATCCGACAATATCATGGACGGCGCGGAGAAGAAGATCTTCGCGATCGCCGAGAGCGGCCAGAAGAGAGACTATACGGCGATAAAAGACGTCATGTTCGAGGACGTCGATATAATCTCCAAGAGGAGCATGCAGGACAGCAGCATCACAGGCATAACTTCAGGCTTCAGGGACCTGGACAACAAGCTCGGAGGCTTTCAGAAATCCGACCTCGTTATAGTAGCCGCAAGGCCTGGAATGGGCAAGACCGCTTTTGCGCTGAACATCGCGCTGAACGCCGCGGAGAAAGGCTCGGCAAACGTGCTCATCTTCAGTATGGAGATGTCCAAAGAGCAGCTGGGCCAGAGGCTCATCGCCATGAAGGCGAACGTCGACATGGACGCGATCAGCAAGGGCAACATACAGCAGGACAGCTGGAACGAGATAATCCTCGCTTCTGAAACGATCGGGAACTGCAGCATAAACATCGACGATACGCCGAACCCGACGCTGTATGAGATCCGCAACAAGTGCAGGAGAATGAAGGCGGACCAGGGTCTCGACATGATCGTTGTCGACTACCTGCAGCTGATGATCGGAAGATCGGACAACGTGGTGCAGGAAGTCAGCCAGCTGACCAGGTCGTTCAAGCTCCTCGCGAGAGAGATGGACTGCCCGGTGATCCTCATATCGCAGCTGTCCAGACTTCCGGACCAGAGAGTGAACAACCACAGGCCTGTTCTTTCAGACCTGCGTGATTCAGGCTCTATCGAGCAGGACGCGGACATAGTCCTCTTCCTGTACAGAGACGATTATTACAACAAAGAGTCAGAGACGCCGGGAGTGTGCGAAGTCAACGTGGCCAAGCACAGGAACGGTCCTCCGGGGCTAGTGTATCTGACGTGGGTATCCAGGTACACCAAGTTCTCGGACAAGTCTGACAAGGCATAGGGGCAAGAACGGGGAAAATGGATTTCATCAAAAGCAAGATAAAGGACTTCTACCTTCTGGACACGAAGGTGGAGAACATATTCATAAGCGAGTACATGCCGGCGGCCCCGGGAGAGTTCGTCAAGGTGTTCCTGTACGGATACATGTACGCGGAGCACGGCCTTTCCCAGCCGGCGAAGGAGATGGCGAGACAGCTCGGCATGAGCGAGAACGACATCGCCAAGGCATGGAACTACTGGGAGAAGTACGGCGTCATCAAAAAGCACTATCTCGGCGAAGGCGGGAAGATCGACTTCACCGTGGAGTTCGTGAGCCTTAAGGAGCTCATGTACGGCAAGGCGAAGACAGAGATCAAAGACGAGAAAGACAAGCCGGAGACCAACATATTCGGGAACGAGGAAGTCAAGAAGCTGTTCGACGAGATAGAGAGCATGCTGGGAAGGAACATGAGCTCGACGGAGTTGACGGACATCCTGTCATGGATCGAGGACGACAACATAGCGCCTGAAGTGGTGCTTTACGGCTTCACGTATTCTATCGAGAAAAACAAAGCGAGCATAAAGTACATCAGCAAAGTGGTGCACGGCTGGAACGACGACGGCCTCTACAGCGTGGACGCTGTCCGCGAGCATCTGGCGGACGTCGACAACCGCTTCTACGAGTATAAGCGCGTGATGACGGCGCTGGGCATGCACAGGCTCCCGACAGAGGCGGAGAAGAAGATGATGGACAGCTGGTTCGACGAGATGGGCTTCAACATGGACAAGGTGCTTGAGGCGTGCGACCAGACAGTCAGGATCTCCACCCCGACGTTCAAGTACGTGAACTCCGTGCTTGAGAACTGGGGGGAGCAGGCGGAAGCAAGAGGGACCGGCGTCAATTCGAAGACGGTATCCCAGAGCACCCTGAACCAGTATTACGCGTACCTCAGGGATACTGAATCGCGCGAGGCCGCGGAGCGGAGAGAAGAAGTATACAGCAAGCTTCCGAGAGTCAGGGAGATCGACGACGAAGTGAGCAGGATGGGCGCCACGCTTTCAAAAGCGCTTCTCATGGGGAAAGAGAAGGGAAACGCCCAGAAGATCCGCGAGCAGATGGACAGACTGGCGGAAGAGCGCGCGGTCACGCTGACCGACGGCGGCTTCGCCATGGACTATACGGATATACGGTATAAGTGCAGTAAATGCAACGATACGGGGATAACGGACCTCGGAGAAAGATGCACATGCGTCGCCGACAGGCTGGAAGAAGCAGCTGCGTGGGCGGCGTCAGGCAGCAGGAAATAAGGGGCAGAACGGGGAAATGGATAGAGCTGAAGAACGAAGACAGAAAAGAATAAAGTGGATCAACCATTTCAGGATGGCTGTCTTTGCCATAGTCGTCATACTCGCGGTCTTCGTGGGCATGTCGGTAAAGAATGTTCTGGAGCTCAGTCTTGAACAGCACCAGTTGAAGAAAGAGAACGCGAGCCTTAAAGAGAAGAAGGCCGCGCTTGAAAAAGAGTTCGAGAACATAAACGATAAGGATTATATCGAGGAGCAGGCAAGGAAGCAGCTGAACATGGTAAAGCCGGGCGAGATCGTCTATATCATCGAAGGAGAAGAGGACGACAAGTGAAGATAGACGAGATCATAGTAGTCGAGGGAAGAGACGACACCGCGGCAGTGAAGAGAGCCGTCACCTGCGAGACGATCGAGACACACGGCTTCGGGATGCCGGAGGAGATGTGGAAGAGCCTTGACACGGCGTACAGGAACAGAGGGCTGATCATACTGACCGATCCGGATCACGCGGGCGAAGGCATAAGGAAGCGCATCAAAGAAAGATATCCCGGCTGTAAAGAAGCGTTCCTTCCGAGATCACAGGCAATCAAAGGGACAGATATCGGCGTGGAGAACGCAAAGCCGGAGGATATACGCGAAGCGCTGAAAAGGCTGAGATCCGAAAAGGAAGACCGGCCTGACGAAATAACGCGCAGGATGTTCATGGAAGCCGGGCTTTCCGGCGAAGAAGGAAGCAGGAAGAGGCGCGAGCTCATAGCGGACCGCCTCGGGATAGCCTATGGGAACGAGAAAGCGCTTCTCTCGAGGATGAACGCCTTCGGGATAACCAAAGAGGAATTCAATGAAGCTGTACGAGCCATCGATAATAAAGCTGATAAAGAATAAATACGGGTTCAGGTTTTCCAAGAGCCTCGGCCAGAATTTTCTGACCGACAAGAGCGTCATCGACGCTATCGTAGAGGGAGCCGGGATCGGGCCGGACGACCTCGTGATAGAGATCGGGCCGGGTATAGGCGTGCTTACGCAGGCCGCGGCGGAGAAAGCCGGCAGGGTGGTAAGCATAGAGATCGACAGGAATCTTGTGGAAATCATGAAATTCACACTTGAAGGTCTCACAAACGTCAAGATAGTGAATGATAATATACTGAAGACGGATCTGGCAGCCCTTATCGCGGAAGAAAAGGGAGAGCTGTCCCATGTGAAGGTGCTCGGCAACCTGCCGTACTATATCACCACCCCGATACTGACGAAGCTCCTGAAAGAGGGGGTGCCGTGCGAGAGCATCACCGTCATGATGCAGAAAGAGGTCGCCGACCGCATAATATCAGGTCCGGGCAGCCGGAAATACGGCGCGCTGAGCGTATATATACAATATTTTTCTATTGTAAACCGAATCGCGGACGTGAAAAAGACGTCTTTCATGCCCGCGCCGAAGGTGGATTCGTCCGTGCTCAGGATGGACGTCAGAAAAGAGCACGAGATCAGGCCGCGTGACGAGGAACATTACTTCAAAGTCGTGCGAGCAGCGTTCGGGCAGAAGAGAAAAACTCTCCTGAATTCTCTTATGAGTCTGGGAGCACCGAAGCAGGTCATCAGCGAAGCGCTTCAGGACGCGGGAGTGGATGAGAAAAGGAGAGCCGAGTCGCTTACGCTACAGGAATTTGCAGCCATCTCAGACAGACTGGAAGAGAAAGGCATATAAATCAAGGCTGAAAGGATAAGAGATGTTAGAGTTTCTTGGATTGGGCAAGAATAAAGAGAATAAGGAAGAGCCTCAGGCGGAGGAGATGCGGGACGATATCCTGCAGCAGAAGGACGCGCTTGAGGAGATCCGTCTGAACGAACAGGAGCTCCAGCTTGAAGCTGAGGCCCAGTATGAGAACCAGGAAAGCTATCTCGCGGAGATGGCGAGGCACGGCGGGAAGAAGAAGGAAGAAAAGAAGGAGAAGAGCGGCAGGAAGCCGCATCCTTTCACGGGCAACACCTTCGTCATCTGCTTTGCCGTGGCGTTTCTGATCAACCTGTTCACTGAGACGGTCGCAAGGCAGAGCCAGCCGGGCACGGGAGGCCTGATGTTTCTCGTGGAATCCCCGCTCGTGTTCCTTGCGAACACTCTGATCATATTCGCTACGCTTTCCATCGCGGCGCTGTTCAGGCGGAGAGCTTTCGTGATGACGATTGTATCGTCCGTCTGGCTCGCGATAGCGATAGGAAACGGCGTGATCCTGACGCAGAGGATGACGCCACTCAATATGAAGGACCTTACCGCCTTTGCCGACGCGATCACTCTGTTCACCACGTATTTCGACGTTGTCCAGACGATCCTTCTCGTCGGAGGCATACTTATTGCCGTGGCGGTACTGGCGTTTTTGTTCATAAAGGGGCCGAGACGTGAAAAGGTCAACTACATCGGCTCGCTGTTCGGCATCGCGGCCTCATGGGGAGTGATGCTGGCGGTCGTAGCCGGGCTGATACATGTCGGCGTCCTGTCCACTTTCTTCGGAAGCCTTCCGTACGCGTACAGAGATTACGGAGTACCGTACTGCTTCACCAACACATGGCTGAACACGGGAATACATAAGCCTGCGGGATATAACGCGGGCATGATAAAAAGCCTGATCCCGGAGGAATACCTTACGGATAAAGGCACATATGAGCTGGAAGAGAAAGACATCGTATCTGATGACGACGACATGCCGAACATCCTGTTCCTGCAGCTGGAGTCTTTCGTGGATCCGCTGAAGTTCAAGCATGTCGCCTTCAGCGAAGACCCTATTCCATATTACAGGTCGCTTATGAAGAAGTATTCCACAGGAAGCCTTACTGTGCCTGCGTGCGGCGCCGGCACGGCAAATACGGAGTGCGAGTTCATGACCGGTCTGTCGATGCACTTCTTCGGGCCTGGCGAGTATCCGTTCAAGTCCGTGCTCAGCAAGAAGCCTGCCGAGAGCGTCGCGAGGGATCTTAACAGCATCGGATACGACACGCACGCGATACACAACCACAGAGCGCTGTTCTATACGCGCAACGAAGTGTTCGCGAACATGGGATACGATACTTTCACGTCAGTGGAATATATGAGCGATATACAGAAGACGCCTAAGGGCTGGGCAAAGGACAAGATCCTCACGTCCCAGATCATGGACGCCCTGAAGTATTCGGACAAGAAAGACTATATCTATACTATATCGGTACAGGGCCACGGACAGTATCCGTCGGAGAAGCTCCTCGCGGATCCTGACATAACAGTCGTCAAGGCGCCTAACGAAGCGACGGAGAACAGATACGAGTATTACGCTAACGAAGTCCATGAGATGGACGCCTTCATCAAAGACCTTACGGAGAAGCTCTCGCAGTATGATGAAAAGGTCATCCTCGTCATGTATGGCGACCACATACCGGCGCTCGATATAGCCGAGGAGAACTACGACGCGAAAGACCTGTTCCAGACGCAGTATGTGATCTGGAGCAACTACGAGACAGAAAAGATAGACAAGGACATCAAGGCATACGAGATGCCGGCCGAGATACTCGACAGGCTGGGCATCCATGTGGGAGTGACTACGATATACCATCAGACACACGACCACAGCAAACGCGGTTTCCTGAGCGGGCTCAAAGCTCTGGGGCACGACATGCTGTACGGAAAGTGTTATATCTACGGCGGGAAGAACCCGTTCAAAAAGAGCGACATGAAGCTCGGAGTAAAAGATATCAAGATCGATAAGGTAGTGGAAGTTGGCGGAAAGTATTACATACAGGGAAAGAACTTCACGGAAGAAAGCAAGATCACCCTGGACGGAACGCCGCTTGAAACCGTATACCTGAGCTCCAATCTGCTCGGCCTTCTTCAGGATGTCGACCCTAACGACGCTTCAAAGATGAAGGTGAGCCAGATCGACAGAAATACGAGCACGATCATAAGCACTACAGAATAGATAATGACAATGCGAGCACGCATCAAAATAGCCGGGCCTTTAAAGCCCGGCTTTTATGTATTCATCAAGCTGTTCGAAAGGCAGCTTTCTCAGGCCGCACCGCCCTTCCTCTTCAGGAACGACTACCGTTATGCTTCCCGAGCGCACTTTTTTGTCGCTTTTCGCTGTTTCAGCGATCTTTTCCGCGTCGTACGGAACGTCGAGCTCGAAGCCCATTTCCGAAAGATCGGCAGCGATCCTGTCCGCCGCGTCATATTCAGTAAGCTTCAGCCTGTACGCAGCTCTTGCCTCGCAGACCATGCCTCTCGCGACTGCCTGTCCGTGCGGTATCGCGTAGCCGGACAGCTTTTCTATGCTGTGTCCGAACGTATGGCCGAAATTCAGGAGCTGCCGGTCCGCGTTATCTCTCTCGTCTTTCTCCACTACCGCCTTTTTCACGCTGACGCTTCGTTCAGCTACATCTTCTATGAGTTCTGATATATCAGACGGGAGCGTCCCGTCGTTATCACGTACCGCCGCCATGACGGCTTTGACCGGCTCCAGAAGCCCGGCGTCGCCGATCATCGCGCTCTTGTAGCTTTCCGCCGAGCCGTCAAGCATCTCTGACGGAGAAAGCGTGGCGAATGTGGAGCAGTCGAAAAGCACGAGAGACGGCTGCCAGAAAGCGCCGCAGAGGTTCTTACCCTTTCCGAGGTCAACTGCCGTCTTTCCGCCGACAGAGCTGTCCACCGCGGCGAGATACGTCGTCGGCATCTGGATATACTTTATCCCCCTCAGATATGTAGCCGCGGCGAAGCCCGCCATGTCGCCCGTGACGCCGCCGCCGAGAGCGATCACCATGTCGCTTCTTGTGAGGCCTGCCCTCGCGAGCTGTTCCATGATGGCCATGTAGGATTCGAGGTTCTTGTTCTCCTCGCCCGCGGGGAACTCGATCAAGGTGACTTCAAAGCCGGCGTCGGTCAGAGCTTCAGAAACGGCGCCCGCGTAAAGGCCTGCCACGTTGCTGTCGGTAATGAGCGCCGCGCGGCAAGGCTCGGTTATTTCAGATATATACTCTGCGCAGTCGCCCAGAAGGCCCTCCCCTATGATCATCTCATAAGGCCTTCCTGTTTTTACAGAAATCTTTCTCATATGAAATTCCTCTATGATATAATTGATATGAACAGATTTTAACATAATTGAGCATATAGTGCAAAAAGGGATAAGGGATGAGTAAGACAAAGCGTATCATAGTAACGCTTGCTCTGGTTTTTGTGGTCCTGACGGTCTTGGCCGCGGGGTCTGCATACCTGATAAACCGCCGCATGATAAACAGCGGGGTCCGCGGGACGGCAACGGTCCAGAGCTCCGCAGACATAAAGATAACAGCTGAAGAGGAAAACAGGATAAAGAGCCTAAGGCCGGAATGTGCCATCGTGCTCGGCGCGGGGATAAGAGACCCGGAGACGCCGACCATGATGCTCAAGGACAGGCTGGACCTGGCCATATGGCTCTATAAGAAAGGCATTGTGCCGAAGCTTCTGCTCACAGGAGACAACGGACAGGTACAGCATAACGAGATACACGTGATGCTGACGTACTGCAAAAACGCGGGAGTGCCTGAAGAGGATATCTTCTGCGACCACGCCGGGTTTTCGACATACGAGAGCATGTACAGAGCGGATTACATATTCGGCGTGAAGAGAGCTGTCGTCGTAACACAGTACTATCACCTCTTCAGAGCGCTGTGGATCGCAGATAAGCTCGGGATAGAGTCTGTAGGCGCGGCGTCCGATCAGCAGCAGCCGTATCCATATCAGGACGGCCGGAACACGAGAGAGCTTATCGCGAGGGTCAAGGACTACCTGATCCTGTTCATAAAGCCGGAGCCTAAATATCTTGGGGAAAAGATCCCGATCACGGGAGAGAGCGGCGTAGTGTCGCACGGAGAGTAATGAAAGGAAGATCCGGAAAAGGAAAATTCGAGCTCACGAACCAGCTGATGTTCTACGGGGTCAAGCTGGTGTTCAGGGTCGCCGTGGTATTGAGCATGTACGTGCTTTATTTCACGCGGCGCGATCTTATCATGGTCTACATGGAGCAGCCTTTCTATAAAGGGATCACGATCGTCCATGTGATCTGGTTCATATTCATGTCGCTCATGGCGCTGCATCTTCTTTCCGCGACAGGCCTTGTCGACAGGCTCACCATGGCGATCAGGAAATCAAAGGCGTCGGTATACGTCCCTGTTGAGAACTACGACAGGCTGGAGCTTCTTGAATACGTGCAGGACATGAACCTGAGATCGTGGAAAGTCATGCTTGTATGGCTCGGCCTCAATTCAGTCATCGGCCTTTTGTACGTCCTTAACATATTCCATAACGAAGAGCTCCTGATGTGCACGGTCACGTTCTATCTGTGCGACTATATATGCATACTGTTCTTCTGTCCGTTCCAGACTTTCATAATGCACGATAAATGCTGCGTCAACTGCAGGATATACGACTGGGGCCACTTTATGATGTTCACCCCGATGCTCTTCATCAAGAACTTCTACAGCTGGAGCCTGTTCTTCATGTCGTGCATCGTGCTCCTTCACTGGGAGCTGATATACGCGAGGCATCCGGAGCGCTTCTGGGAGGGCTCGAACAAAGTCCTCAAGTGCCAGAACTGCAAAGACAAGACCTGCCAGATAAAAAACCTGCTCAAAGGCGAAGGCCTTCGGGCAGGCGTGAAAGATCAGCAGCAATAGCTTTACTGCTGGAGCATGCTTACACCGTTCTGTATCGTTGAAGGTACAGACTTCTCTATGTCCATGATGTCCTGTCTCGACAGATCTTTGGTTAAGATCGGCGGATGGAACATCACTTTTATTACCGCGGGCTGAGCGTAGCCCTTCTCTTCGAAGCATTTATAGCTTCCCTGGATCGATACCGGGACTATCGGCGCTTTCGCCTTTGTCGCCAACTTGAAGGAGCCGGCCTTGAATTTGCCCATCTTAGGACCGCGGCTCCGGGTCCCCTCCGGGAAGATCGCGAGATTATAGCCGTTCTTCACGAGCTCTATCCCCTCCTTCATGCTTTTGAGCGCCTCTCTCGTGTCGCCTCTCTTTATGAAGAGGCCGCGGATCAGTTTGATCCATTTTCCGAGATACGGAATTTTCTGAAGCTCCTCTTTCGCGATGAATCCGAGCTGGCGGCCGTCAAGCGCGATGATCAGGGCGATTATGTCAGCGTAGCCCTGGTGGTTCGAGATATATACGCAGCCGTCCTGCTCAGGTATGTTCTCGGGGTTCACTACTTCTATCTTGAGGTCGAACTCGTCCGCGACGTTGTTGGCCCACAGCCTGATGTCCTCCCCTATTACCTTTCTTTCCTTCTCGGGATCTCCCTCAGCTCTCGCTTCTTCGATCCCTTTGCTGGATCTGTCGAGACGCCCGATCGAGGCGAGCACTTTGATCAGTGTCGGTATGTTTCTGATGATAGCCATGTTCAAGACGGGCGCGTGTCCCAAATGCGCACGCCCTTTCCTCCTGCTCATATTATACAGCAAAACGCCGCGGCATAAACACTCTCTTTTCACTTCATGCGCCTGAGAGTATAATGAAAAGGTAATGACAAAGGAGCAAACACATGAAATTCAAGGTTAAGCTGGACGACGAAGACTATATACGCTTCAACATATACAATGCTTTTCATTCGAAAATGGGAAGGAAAATGATACTCAGAGGGAGACTGCTCGGACTTGCGATATCCCTCCTCATCCTGCTCGTCATGTTCATGGCGGGAGCGGAAAGGAGCTTGATCCTTGTTGAGACGGCGTTCCTTGCCGTGTTCTCCGCCGTGTGCTGGTTCATGTATCCCCGCTGGGCAGAAAAGTCCATCCGGAAACAGATCATGAAGATGAAGGAAGAAGGCCCACTGCCGTATGAGAAGGAGACTGTCCTGGAGTTCAGGGAGAACGATATTTTCGAGGAGCGCCTGAACGGGACGAGGACCGTCCGGTATACAGAGATAACAGGCGTCGAGGAAAACGACGCGTACATATATCTCAGGAAAAGCGCCCAGGAAGCTATCCTGGTGCCGGAAAAGTATCTGACGGTGCCGACGGCAGACTTCCTTGCGTTCATTAAGGAGAAGACAGGAGCGAGATAAACGGCATGAAAGAGAGCAGATACTTCCACAGAGACACATACGCTTTCAGGCTGATCGCGGGAGCCGCGGCTCTCATGGTCTTCTTTTTTATGTGCTGGATGTATACGACGGGCAGGACAGCGGAGCTGGACGAGCGGATCGTAGCCGCGGCCAGGCTGCTGAGAGGCCCTGTGCAGAACACGGTAATGCTTTGGATAACGCATATGGGAGACGCCAGGACGATCGTTGGCATCGGAGCTGTTCTCCTCATCATCGACGCAGTAAAGTGGAGGAAAGCAGACTATCCTCTCGCGATAGGCGCTGCCCTGATCACGCTCAATCTGTATACGTACCTTAAGGCGCTTTTCCGGCGGCCGAGACCGGATTCGGAGTTCTGGCTCGTGTTGGAACACGGCTTCTCGTTCCCGAGCGGACATACCATGAACGGCGTCTTCTGCTACGGCATGATGATGTATCTTCTCCGGCGCAACTGCGGAGATCCTAAAACTGAAAAAGCGCTGACCGTATTGATCAGCGCCCTCATTATTCTTATTCCTGTTTCCCGCGTGTTCTGCGGGGTACACTATCCTTCTGACGTCATAACGGGATTCTCCATCGGGCTCACGCAGCTCATGCTGTATTCCGTGATCATTGACGAAATACTGCTTCGCCTTGATATCAGAAAGAAGCAGAAGCTATCCGAACCACTTTAATCCGAAGAACGCGCTTATCTGTCCGAGAAGCACCATCAGCATTATAGGCGGAACGATCCACCTGATGCAGAAGTTGAAATAATCTTTCATGTTCTTCCCGCTGCTCCCGCGCGTTATCTCATCATCCAGATACCATCTTCTTATCCATCCGAACAGTATCGCGGAAAGGAGAGCTCCTATCGGCATAAGCGTTCCCTCAGAAAGCAGGTCGAACGTGTCGAGCCAGGTGCTCTGGTTGAATATCTGCGGGAATCCGTGGCTTCCGAGTCCATCCATCGATACGAATATGCCTTCGGCAAGCGCGAATATACCGCAGCAGATAGTCACAACGACTCTGTTAGAGCGGTGCAGATGATGTTCCGTTAGATCCAGCGTGGTGGAAACGATCGCCTCCATCACCGATACGGCTGAAGTGATCGCCGCTATGAAAACGAGCAGATAGAATATGACGCCGAATACAGGGCCTATCCTGCCCATGCTCGCGAATACTGTCTGCAGTGTTACGAACAGCATGCCGGGTCCCTGACCCGGGTCAAGCCCTGCCGCGAATACGGCCGGGATCGTCGCGAACCCCGCGAGGACCGCCGCTATGGTATCCGCTATAGGGATAAGGACCGCGCTTCTCTGGAGGTCGTCGTCTTTGTTCACGTAAGAGCCATATGTCACGGTTATGCCCATTCCCAGTGAGAGGGAGAAGAACATCTGCCCTCCCGCGGACGCGAGTACGTTCACGATGCCCTTCGGAGTGAAGAGGCTGAGGTCGGGAACGAGCATGAACTTAACGCCTTCCATGGCTCCCGGAAGAGTCACGGCTCTTGCTATTACTATGAGGAGCATGATGAAAAGCGCCGGCGTCGCGACAGACGAGAACTTTTCTATCCCGCCCCTTATGCCCATTGCTATGATGAATATTATCAGCGATATGAAGATCACTGTATAGACGGTGCTTTCAAGCTGGCTGGTATAGAACGCGGTGAAGTACTCGGCGCTGTCCGCTCCAGCGACGCCCCACGGCGCGTGAAAAAGATCGCCGAGGTTCGCGACGAGATACTTGATGGTATATCCGCCCAGCATCGAGTAGAAGCCGATGATGAAAAGAGGCGCCATCCAGCCAAGAAGGCCGATGAACGAAGCTCTCTTATCTACTGAGCCATATGCGTAGAGCACTCCTTTTCCTGATTTGCGTCCTATTGCGAGCTCTTCCAGGGTCACGACGATCCCTACGAGAAATACCAGGATCAGATAAATAAGGAGGAAGATGAATCCTCCTCCTTTTCCCATCTTATACGGGAAACCCCAAAGGTTGCCAAGTCCTACTGCCGCTCCCACGGTGGCCATGAGGAAGCCGAACGTGCTCCCCCACTCGCCCTTTTTATTCAGTTCTTTCATTTTTTTCTCCGGTCAGTTATTTCCAGTCGATAGTATATGTGCCGCACATACCTTCTGCGCTCGCGGCCTTTACGTATATAGTCCTCGCTTTTGTTTTCAGCGATTTGAACGTGAACGTCTGCTCATCGTTGCAGACTACGTGCTTGTCGTTCACAGTAGTACGCTTGCCGTCCACTTTCTTTTTATATGAGAATGTGAAGGCTATGCCGCCGGCAAGCGCGCGGTTGTTGTTCAGCGCCTTGACATGTATTTGTCTTTTGGCTGTTCCCGCAGGAAGGTCGATCCTGTACCAGCGGGCTTCCTGCGCAACAGGAAGGATGACGCCCCTGGCTTTGCTGCCTTTGGCGACTACAGGCGCAGACGACTTGGAGTTGCCGTAAGCTGTAGGCTTGACTGAGCTGAATGTTGCCGTGACCTTATAGAGCTCTGACGAGCTCCTGATACCGATCTTGTAAGTCCCTTTCTCCACGCCGTAGACGGTGCTGAAACCGAGGCCTTTGATCAGGTGCTCCTCGCCGGACATGAAGGTGTTCCCCTTCTTGAGCTGTACCTTGCTGTATCCCGGATACCTGTAGCTCGCGTCCTTTACGGTAACGCGAAGCGCTCCCGTGCCGGGCACTTTGATGTCATAGTACACTATCGAGGTGTTGTCGCCGTAGCTCGTCGCCACAAGCGGCGTTCCGCTCGTGAGAGTTCCGCCTGCCGCGTACTGCTGCACGTTGTATGCGGCTCCCGGATTTACTCCGCGCAGGTACAGATAATATGTGCCCGCCGTCTTCACCTGAGCGGTGAATGATTTGCTCTGGCCGATATTCGCAAGCAGGACGTCGCCGTTCAGAGCAGACGCCTTCTTGTTGTTTCCTGTTTTCTGAAGCTGCGCGAATACCCAGCTGTCGGCGTCCTTCACGGTGATGAGGCACGTTCCCTGGGAAAGAGTGAGCTTGACAGTCTGCTCCTTCTTCGTGGATGTGCCGCTCTTTACCTGTGAGGCGGCATGTGAGTTCTCAATAAAAAATGTGCACATCAAAACGAGAAAGATGCACACACAGCAAATGGTCATCAATGACCTCAGCGTTGGATTCTTCATACTCTTCTCCCTATATACCGCTGCTTACGCGATCATTCCCCGGCGCAAACAGCATATTATCCCCTTACATTAGATTATATTAAAAATAATCTCGCACGGTCAACCGTAAAAAGGCTGATTTTTGCGCTTATCTTCTTATTTATATCTAAGAAACAGCGGCATATGGGCCTAAGCTACAACATATATGAGCCGGAATATGCGGCGCATACAAATACGGGGATCTTAGCTGTCTTTACATAAGGGCTGAAACAAGTTAGAATTATTGACGGTGAGACCGATATCCGGAACAGGAGGAAACGATATATGTCCTGCAAAGAAGAGAAGAAGCCGATACTGCTCGTCATGGCGGCGGGTATGGGAAGCCGCTACGGAGGCCTGAAGCAGATAGACCCGGTCAGCGATAGCGGGGAGATAATACTGGATTTCTCACTGTATGACGCGATGCTTGCCGGATTCGAGCGGGTGGTATTCGTCATCAAAGAAGAGAATGAAGAGGATTTCAGGAAGCTTATCGACGACAGAGCCGGTAAATACATGGAAGTAAGCTACGCGTTCCAGAGGAAAGACGACATCCCGGAGGGCTTTGAGGTGCCGGAAGAGCGCGAAAAGCCGTGGGGGACCGCTCACGCGGTATACGCGGCGAGGGAATATATCGACGCCCCGTTCTGCGTCATAAACGCGGACGACTATTACGGCCCCGGAGCATTCCAGAGCATATATGAGTTCCTGGAGAGCATATGCGGTCACGAAGATGCTGCTCCGGAAGAGTACGCTATGGTCGCGTTCCAGCTCGACAAGACGCTTACGGAGAACGGCCATGTCGCGCGAGGCGTCTGCGACGTATCTGAGGACGGCGTGCTTAAGGCTGTCACCGAGAGGACAAAGATAATGTGGCGTCCTGTTTCAGATGTCGGGAAAGACGCGGACGTCCCTGAGGAAAGAGTCCCGGCGTTCACCGAAGACGACGGGGAGTCCTGGACGGAGCTCTCGCCGGATACGCCGGTGTCGATGAACTTCTGGGGATTCAGCCGCCCGTTCATGGACGCGGTAGAGTCCGGGCTCAGGGATTTCTTCGAGGGCAAATTCAAAAAGGATCCGCTGAAGGCAGAGTACTTCCTTCCAACGGTGGTCGAGGATCAGATCGGTTCGGGAAAGGCCGCGGTGAAGGTGCTGAGGTCTTCGGATAAATGGTACGGCGTAACGTATAAAGAGGATAAAGAGACTGTGGTGAGCGCGCTCCAGTCGATGAAGGATAAGGGCTTCTATCCGGATAAGCTCTGGAAATAAAGATAATAAGACAGTAAAAAACAGCAGGAGGACGAGCCTTCTGCTGTTTTTCTGTACGAATTATTTACCCTAGTCAGCCTGGTAAGGGAGCAGAGCAACAATGCGGGCTCTCTTGATGGCTGTGGTGATCTGCCTCTGATGCTTCGCGCAGGTACCGGTGATCCTTCTCGGAAGGATCTTGCCTCTCTCTGTTACGAAGTTCTGCAGTCTGTCAACGTCTTTGTAGTCGATGACAATTGACTTGTCGGCACAGAACTGGCAGACTTTGCGTCTTCTGTTCAGGCCGCTCATATGTCTTCTGTTTTCCATATTCATTATCTTCCTTTCTTACAATTGAAGGTTACTGTCCGTATGCTAGAACGGAACGTCTTCATCGATCGCTTCGAAAGAATCTGGCATGTCATCATCAGGACGGGACGCCGGACGGCTCTCAGGTTCGCTCTGGCGCTCCTGGTAGCTGTCGTTCCTCGGGAAATCTCTTCCCTGTCCGCCCTGCTGGCCGCCCCAGTCGATAAACTCGACACGGTTCGCCACTACGTCGGTCGTGTAGACTGTGTCTCCGTTTTTGTTCTGATAGCTTCCGGTCTGGATCCTTCCCTGGATCGCGACCATTCTGCCCTTCTTCAGATACTTCTCACATGTCTCGGCCTGCTTGCCGAATACTGTGATACGCGGAAAATCAGTCTGCTTCTCGCCGCCATCCTGGCGCTGCGGTCTGTCGATAGCGATCGTGAATGTTGCTACGGCTGTCTGTGAGCCTGATGTGTAGCGCACGTCAGGGTCTCTTGTCAGCCTGCCGATCAATTCAACACTGTTCATAATGACCTCGATTCTAAAAAAACACCCTCCGGCTTATTTCTCATCTTTGTTGATGATCATGTGTCTGATTACCGCGTCAGAGATTTTGAGTCTTCTGTCAAGTTCTTTCGGAAGACCCGGCTCTGCCTGGAACGGTAAGACGACATAGAAGCCTTCGGTGTTCTTCATGATCTCGTAAGCCAGTTTTCTGATTCCCCAGATGTCAGCTTCGCCGACTTCTCCGCCGTTGTCAGAAATTATGCTCTTGACTTTCTCGATCTCAGTATCCTTCGCCTTCTGATCGAGTGAAGGATCGATAATGAACATCAATTCATAATTCGTCATGTTTTTCACCTCCCCATGGACTAAATGGCGCCACCCTGCTGAATGGCGCAGAGATATGTTTCACGGCGCTCTCATGAGCGCGCTTTATTATTATACCGAAGCTTTGCTTCAATTGCAAACACTTTTTTCAGGCTGCCTGTCGTCTTGTTTTGAGGCTGTTATCAGACTATACTGTTGGCAGGGAAACTAGGCTCCCTGAGGGGAGGAAGAACTGATGAAGAAAACAGCGGTAAACATGCTCATCCTGGCCATGACGGTGCTCCTCGCTTTGAGCGCCGTGTCTTGCAGCGGGAACAAAGCCGGCGGCCAAGAGCAGACCCCGGCGGACGAGCAGGAAGAAGAGCAGGAAGAAGAGAAGATGCCGGGAGATGAGCCCGGTACAGAAGAGGAGGCGCCGGAAGTGAAAGCGGAAGATATGCTTGACAGCATAACGGTCAACACACAGAGCAGCATCAGGATCGAAGGGCCGAAGACGATATACGTCGATCCGTATAAAAGAGCGGAAGCCCCGCACGACGCGGACATCGTCCTGATAACCCATGCGCATTACGACCATTTCGACGAGCCGTCGCTGAGGAACGTAGTGAACAACGATACGCTCATAGTATGCCCTGACTCTATGAGGGGAAGCGTGGAGGCGCTCGGCCTCGGCAAAGACCTGCTGACGATGGGGACCGGGAGCTGGGAGGAAGCCGGAGACGTCACGATAGAAGCCGTTCCGGCGTATAATCTGAATAAGAATTTCCATCCGAAGTCAAACGGGTGGCTGGGTTACGTCATCACCATGGACGGAGTCAGGTACTACGCGGCAGGCGATACTGACGCGCTGCCTGAGCTCGGGGATGTGGAATGCGACATCGCTTTTGTTCCTATAGGCGGGACCTACACCATGACAGCGAAGGAGGCCGCGGGACTTGTGAACAGCATCGCGCCTGAGATCGCCATTCCTATCCACTACGGGACGATAGTTGGAAAAGCTGCGGACGCGGAAACGTTCAGGAGCGCCCTGGACAGCGGCATCAAGACGGTGATGAAAGTAGAAGACGCGAAGTAAAGAGGCAGGATGGCTGAAGAAAAGAGCAGCAGAAGTAAGAAAAGCATATATATCCTGATACTGATCGTTCTCATAGGGATACTGGCATTCAGCATGTTCAGCATCGGAAAAGTCCTGTACGGATACATGCAGGGAAGGAGCACATACAGCAGGATCGCGGAGGAAGCTGGAGCGAAAAAGGGAAAGGACAGCGTAGAGGTCGATTTCAGGAAGCTCAGGAAGAGATATCCCGACGTGAAGGCGTGGCTGTATTCGAGGGGCACCGTGATCAACTATCCTGTCGCGCAGGGCGGGCAGGACAGCGAGTGGTACCTGCATCATACGCTCGACGGCAAGTGGAACGGAGCCGGGACGCTGTTCATAGATGAAAGGAACGAGAAGCCGTTCGCAGAGTTCCTGACCGTGATATATGGGCATCACATGAGAGACGGCTCGATGTTCGGCTCCCTTGTGAAGTACCGCGACAGCAGATACTACGAGAAGCACAGGGTGATCAGGCTGTATACGCCGAAGAAGAGCTATAACGTCATAGTTATAGGCACGTGCACCATATCCGGAAAAAGCGAAAGGTACAGATTCGGCATAAGTGATGATGAAGAGAAGCAGGAGTACCTGGACTGGATAAGCAGAAATACCGAGACCGAATGCAGGGACAGTGCGACGGTGAAAGACAGGTTCATTATGCTGAGCACATGTACATATGAGTTCGACGACGCGAGGTTCGTGCTTTTCGGAAAGCTCGAAAAGGCGGAATAGAACGGGAAAAAGACACAAAAATACTGCCGCGGCAGGATATCCCCGCGCGGCAGTTTTTCTATGCTTTGATCTATCAGTCTTCCTTGACCGACCCGTCCGGATTGAACAGAGGAAGCTTCTCCAAAAAAACGATATCGTCACGGTTGGCGGAGTCGCCTTCGGCGAGAACAGCCATCCTGCCCACGATATTGCCGCCTACCTGGTTGACCAGAGTCTCCATGGAGCGGAGAGACTCGCCTGTGCTGATGACGTCGTCAACGATCAGGACCTTGCGTCCATCCAGCTCTTTAGCGTCAGACTCGCCGAGGCAGAGTGTCTGGATGTGGTCTGTTGTGATCGAGTCGACTTCAGTCTCGATGATGTTCGTCATGTAAAGCTTGCTTCCCTTGCGGAGTACAAGGTAGTCTTTCCCAGCCTGTCTGGCCATCTCGTACGCCAGAGGGATACCCTTGGACTCTGCGGTCACGATGATGTCGAATTCAGGCGCTTTCGCGAGGAGCTGCTCAGCAGCTTTGACTGTGATCTCGACGTCGTCGAACATAACGAATCCGGCGATATAAAGGCTGTCGTTTACCGGGCACAGAGGAAGCTGTCTCTTAAGGCCCGCGATCTCCATTTCATAATACATATCGTTTTCATTCCTTTCTTAAAGCGAAATTTCTGACAAATCAATTATACCCCTGGAGCCCCGTACTTTCAAGGCATGATAATAAGTGATATAATCATGATATGGTTTTTGGTTTTCAAGAAAGAGGGCAGGACAATGGACAATCTATTCAAGCTTAAAGAACACAACACTGACGTAAAGACCGAGATATCCTCAGGAGTCACCACGTTCCTCGCCATGGTATACATCCTGGCTGTAAACCCGAGCATACTTTCCGCTTCGGGAATGGACGCGCAGTCTATCTTCACGGCGACTTGCGTTTCCGCCGCGCTGGGCTGCTTTATGATGGCGTTCCTCGCCAACTATCCTGTGGCGCTTGCTTCCGGGATGGGGCTGAACGCGTACTTCGCGTATACCGTATGCGGACAGCTTTCCGAGGCCGGGGTATCTGAGCCGTATAAAGTCGCGCTGGTTGCGGTGCTCGCCGAAGGAATCATCTTCGTTCTCCTGTCGTTCACGAACTTCCGTGAGAAGCTGGTGAACGAGGTGCCGGCAAATATCAAATACGGCATAACCGCAGGGATCGGGCTCTTCATAGCGTCGATCGGGTTCAAGAACGCGGGCATAATCGTCGGGAGCGACTCGACGGTGGTAGCGCTTGGAGATCTGGCGACTCCTCAGGTGACGCTTGCGCTGGTAGGCATATTGATCATTGCCGCACTCACGCATTACAAAGTCCGCGGGGCGGTGCTTCTCGGCATCCTGGCGACATGGATACTCGGCATGATCGCCGAGGTGACAGGCTGGTATGCTGTGGATCCTGAAGCCGGCGTGTATTCTGTTTTCCCGAGCTTCGATCTCTCGAACTTCGCGCCTGTGGACAAGCACATATTCGCGTTTGACTTTGAATGGATAGGGGGACATGTGGTCGAGTTTATTGCGGTCATCTTCTCATTCCTGTTCGTGGATATATATGATACGGTAGGAACTCTCATCGGAGTAGCGGATAAAGGCGGCCTCCTCGATAAAGAGGGTCACCTTCCTAACGCCAAGGGAGCTCTTCTCGCTGACGCTATAGCGACTATCGGGGGCGCGTGCCTCGGAGCTTCCACAGTAACGAGTTATGTTGAATCGAGCGCCGGAGTAGCCAACGGAGGCCGCACAGGCCTTACCGCCGCGACAACAGGAGTGCTCTTCCTTGCCTCGCTCGTTCTTTCGCCTATATTCCTGGCGATACCGAGCTTCGCTACAACGCCTGCTCTTGTATTCGTAGGATACCTCATGATAATGTCGATAAAGAACATCGACTTTGATTCTGACATAGCAGACGCGATCGGAGCGTTCATGGCGATCATAATGATGCCGTTCACAGCGTCCATCGCGGAAGGCATCATGTTCGGTATGCTGTCATGGGTCATCCTGAAGATCGTGACGGGAAAGGTAAAAGACATCTCGCTGGTGATGTGGATATCCGCGGTGCTGTTCTCGCTGTACATTCTGCAGCTTGCGCACCCGCTGTTCTAAGAGACATATCAGAGAATTAAAGATAAAACAGAGCGTTAAAATGGCCGTGGCACATACATGCCGCGGCCATTGTTATTTACATATAAGATATCTCGTTGCCTAAGGACCTTAAAAGAGCCTGTAGGCAACGGGTTTTGCTGAAAAACATCGAATAGGCAACGAAAAAGGCCCCCTTGAAGGTCAATCTCGTTGCCTAAGGACCTGAAAAGAGCCTGTAGGCAACGGGTTTTTGCTGAAAATCATCGGATAGGCAACGAAAAAGAGGCCGCGGCACATACATACCGCAGCCTCAGTTATTATACAGAAATGATGGTTACTGATTCGGAAGTTGTTTCATGGCTTCAAGGGTCTCGTTCAGGAGTTCGTCTAGCTCCCACCCGAGCCTTTCGGCTCCCTCGCGGATGACATCCCTCGAGCATCCGGCAGCAAATTTCTTGTCCTTGAATTTCTTCTTAAGCGATTTCAGCTCCATGTCTTTGCACGACTTTGACGGACGCATAAGCGCGGCCGCTCCAACGATGCCGGTGAGCTCATCTACAGCGAACAGGACTTTTTCCATCTCATGTTCAGGCTCTACGGTGCTGCATTGTCCGTAGCCGTGCGAGCAGACGGCGTGGATCAGCCTTTCGTCGCAGCCGGCCTCACGCAGGAGCTCAGGCGCCTTCTGGCAGTGTTCCTCAGGCCAGAGCTCAAAGTCTATGTCGTGCAGGATGCCGACGCATTCCCAGAATTCAGCCTCGTCTCCGTATCCCAGCTTTTCAGCCATCACGCGCATAACTCCGCCGACGGTCTCCCCGTGGTGGATGTGGAACGCGTCCTTGTTATACTTTTTCAGAAGTTCCAGAGCTTCGTCTCTCGTCATTTAAGATCTCCTCCTTTTCTATCTTTATCCGGGAGCTGCGACATCACCACCGCGGCGAATATCAAAGCGGCTCCGATATATTCATGTACAGCCATCCTCTCGCCAAGCACAAGCATGCCGGTGAGAAGCGAAAATACGGATTCCATACACATCATGATCGCGGCCTGGGTCGGCTCCGCGTGCTGCTGCCCCACGACCTGCAGGGTATACGCCACGCCGCTTGAGAGGATGCTTGCGTAAAGCAGCGAAGGCAGCACGCTCACTATCTTATCCATGGTCGGCTCCTCGAACGTGAACATGAAGAACAGGCTGATGATCCCCAGCGTCAGGAATTCTACCGCCGACAGCTTTACCGGATCCACTTTTGGAGCAAAGTGGTCGATCGCCATTATCTGGAAAGCGAACCCGAAGGCACACGCGATTATGAACCTGTCGCCGTATGAGATGCTGAAAGACTCCCCGAACATGGATATCAGGTAAAGGCCGATAAGCCCGATGAACACGGCGGTCCAGGTGAGCTTCGACACTTTCTTCCCGAAGGCTATGGACAGCACCGGGACGAACAGCGTATACAGAGCGGTTATGAACCCGGTCTTTCCTATACTGGTGAACAGAACTCCATACTGCTGGAGCGATGACGCCACGAACAGGATCACGCCGCAGCATATGCCCCCAGTGAAGACCGTCCTGTTCCAGCTCATGTCCGGACCGTTTTCTATATCAGCACTCGTGCTGTCCAGGCGTTCGCCTGCGGCGGAACCCCTCCTTTTACCTGCGGCGGAACCCGTAATATCGCCGGCAGCTGAAGCCTTTCTTTCGCGGATTCTGTCGAACACGTAAATGACAGGCAGGAGGAACGCTCCGCCTATCAGGAATCTTATTCCGTTGAATGTGAATGTGCCGATCTGGCCGCCTTCTTTCTGCGCGAGGAATGCCGTTCCCCAGATGAAAGCGGCAAGCAGGATCAGCAGGTTGCTCTTAAGCTGTTTATTCATATCTATATTATATATTATATATCGGCATCGACGCAACGGGCTCAGCCTATCGCTGTCATGGCTGATGAGAAAGCGAACTGCAGGTTGTATCCTCCGGTATCGCCGCTAATGTCAAGCGCTTCTCCTATGACGTATATGCCCGGATGGCCTTTAAGCTCCATGGTCCTAAGATCCGTCTCGGCGAGCGCTACGCCTCCGGCCGTGACCATGGCGTCGTTCCATCCGCCCGTTCCGCTCACGGAGAATGTGCTTTCCTTGAACCGCCGGACCATATCCTGAAGCTCCTTTTTAGTCAGCGACGACAGCTTCTTCTGAGGCTCGCCAAGGAGCCTGCTTACGAATGCTTTCGGGAGTCCGAAAGAAGCTGCGGCATAGTTCGCGGCGCCCTGTGAGTTGCCTGGCCGGTCATGCGTGAGCCTTGTGAGCACGTCTTCCGGCCTGAGGTCCGGGAGGAAGTCCAGGATCATTTCATCTCCCGGCTTCACATGCTCCGATATCCTGAGTATCGCCGGACCGCTGAATCCCCTGTGCGTCAGGAGCACAGGGCCTCTTGAGTCAAAGCCGCCGCAGTGTATCCCTGTGTCCGGGAGCGATATCCCGGAAAGGCCGGAAAAGCCATAGTTCTGTACGTATACAGGCGCGAGAGCTGGATGCGGCGGCACTATGGAAAGGCATAGATCCCTTTCGAGCACGCTGAAAAACGATCCGTCAGATCCTGTCACGGGATATGATTTTCCGCCGGTCGATATAACGAGCTTCCGGGTCAGGAAGCATCCGCCTTCTGTGAGGATCGCATAAATATGCCTGGCAGTATCGCCGGATCTTCCGGAGCCATCCGCGTCCGGAACAGAGATCCCGTTCACTTCAGCACCGATCTTTATCTCCCAGCCATTCAGCCTTGCTTTGTCAAGCAGCGCGGAAAGAACGTCGGACGCCTTAAGCGACGAAGGGAAGACTTTCCCGTCTTCTCTTTCTGTAAGCGGAACTCCGATGGACTCCATGAAGTCCATGAGCTCCAGATTGCTGTGCTTATACAGGATCGTCCGGATCAGCTTTCCGTTCTTACCGTATTCAGCCACGAAGTCTTTGATAGATCCGGCGTGTGTTATGTTGCACATGCCGTTTCCCGTCATCAGAAGCTTCTGCCCCGGGCGCGAAGTCTTTTCGAGTATAAGCTTCCTTCCCGGCGAGCTGTCTCCCGCGGCGAAAAAGAACCCCGAGGCCCCGCCGCCCGCGACTATGCAGTCATATATATCCTGTTTTCCGGTGTTTTTTGTGTCCATGCTTTGATATTACCACAAAAGAGGCCTTTTCTGCGTGTTCTTAAATATATTTTACTTTGCTTTTGTATATGCCGGTGCTACAATATATATGCAATAATTCAATAACAAAACCAAACTGGTGTTTCCTGTGCGTTACGGCGCGCAGGGGGAAAAGGGAATCAGGTCAGAATCCTGGACGATCCGGTCACTGTATTAGGGAGACCCCGTGTTTGATGTCATTGGAAAATTTCCGAGAAGACACGCGGGGCGATGAACTTTAGTCAGGAAACCTGCCAGCTTGAGACACTTTATGCGAACCTCCATGGAAGGTCTGTTGGCGGCATGTCTTTACACGGCCTCTTCACGGGATTCGCGAAGAGGCCTTTTGTTTTGTCCGGCATGGCTCACCGGAGATGAGCCGATCATATAAGTTATTTAGGAGGACAAAGATGAAAAAACTGATTGTTATGCTGCTTGCTCTTACGATGGTTATCTCAACAGCAATGCTGGCAGGATGCGGCCAGAAAGAAGAGGCTCCGAAGGAAGAGCCTGCTGCTGAGAAGACAGATGAAGAGCTGGCAAAAGAATGTGCTGACCTGATCGACGCCATTTATGTACAGGAATGGACAGAACAGACTGAGGAGCAGTGCAAGGCTGCAAAGGCTGCATGGGATGCTCTTACAGACGCACAGAAGGAAATGGTAGAGGGCGAGGAAGCAAGCCCTGATTACTTCGGCGCTGACACAGGCGACGCTTCAAAGGATGATCCGCTGAACGAAGCTCCGGATAAAGAGAATGAGCTTCTCGTTGTTTCTTTCGGAACATCATTCAACGACAGCAGAGCTGAGGATATCGGCGGGATCGAAAAGGCTCTTGCAAAAGCTAACCCTGACTGGGCGGTAAGAAGAGCTTTCACAGCTCAGATCATCATCAACCACGTATTCGCAAGAGACGGCGAGCAGATCGACAACGTAGATCAGGCTCTCCAGAAGGCTGTTGACGCTAAGGTAAAGAACCTCGTTATCCAGCCTACACACCTGATGCACGGTGCTGAGTATGGCGAGCTCGTTGAAGCTCTTGACAAGGTAAAGGATCAGTTCGATTCAGTCAAGGTCGCTGAGCCTCTGCTTGGAGAAGTTGGTAAGGACGCAAAAGAGATCAACGCTGACAAGGAAGCTATGGCTAAGGCTCTCGTAGCAGAAGCAGTAGCTAAGTCAGACTTCGACACACTGGACGCTGCAGCTGCTGACGGAACAGCATTCGTATTCATGGGCCACGGCACATCACACGAAGCCGCTATCACATATGACCAGATGCAGGCACAGTTCGAGAAGCTCGGATACAAGAACGTATTCGTAGGAACAGTTGAAGGAAACCCTGCTGACACAGCTTTTCCGGAAGTCAAGAAAGCTCTTGAGAAGGCCGGATACAAGAAGGTCATCCTTCGTCCTATGATGGTAGTTGCAGGCGACCACGCTAACAACGACATGGCTGGTGACGAAGAAGGATCATGGTACTATGGATTCGTTAACGGCGGCGACTTCGAGGTCGAAGGTGCTGACGAGCCTGTAGATACAGGTGACGGCCTTGGTGCTGACAATGTTACATGCCAGATCGAAGGACTCGGCAGGATCGCTGACATCCAGAAGATCTATGTACAGCACACAGCTGACGCGCTGAAATAGTAAAACATTACAGGGTGATGACAGACAGTAAAGAAACGGTAGAGATACAAACACTAGAACAATAAAGCTGCCCCGGGCGGGGAGACCCGCCCGGGCTTTACTGCGTTTTTAAGAAGAAAGAGAAAACATATGAAAACAAATAGGATCCTTTCAGCGGTATGCACTGTCATGCTGCTGGCGACGATTTTAATGACAGGATGCGCGGGCCAGGACGGGCAGAAAGCAGAAGAGCCCGTGCTCGAGGACGGAACATATACCGCGACGTTTAAATCAGGGCATCCGATGTTCCACGTGAACGACGCAAACAACGACAGAGGAGTGCTGACGGTCAAAGACGGCAAGATGACGATCCACGTCAGTCTTCAGTCCAAGAAGATCATAAATCTTTTTTACGGAAAATCTGAAGACGCGAAAAAAGACGGAGCGGAGCTTATCCAGCCGACCGAAGACAAGATCGTATATGACGACGGATATGAGACAGAAGTGTACGGATTCGACGTTCCTGTGCCGTATCTTGACAAAGAGTTCGACGTATCGCTCCTCGGAACTCACGGGAACTGGTACACACATCAGGTCGTGGTCTCAGACCCCAGACCGGGGGATGATCTTCACGCCGGCTCGGAGATGGATCTTGACGACGGGGAATATGAAGCCAGCCTCACACTTGAAGGCGGAACGGGCAAGGCTTCTGTAGAGAGCCCGGCAAAGCTCGTGGTAAAGGACGGCGAGGCGACGCTCACAGTGGTGTGGTCGAGCCCGTACTACGATTATATGAAGGTGAACGGAGAGAAATATGAGCCGGTAAACGATGAGGGCAACTCCGTATTTAAGATACCGGTGACAAAGCTGAACGAGCCGATAGACGTCATAGCAGACACGACGGCAATGAGTCAGCCGCATGAGATAGAATACAAACTGACGGTGTCAGTAGAGAAATAGATATTAGATAATTACAGGGTATCGGGCGTATGCCGGTGCCCTTGTTTCAGTTTAAGGAGGATATGAAAATGAGTGATAAAGGTATTTTCTACGGCGTAAGCATCGGCCCCGGAGACCCGGAGCTGATGACGCTGAAATCGGTAAAGTGCATCGAGGCGTGCGACATCATCGCTACGCCGGAGACGCATTCCGGGGAGAGGCTTGCTCTCAGCATAGCTGAGCAGGTAGTCGACATGAAGGACAAGACGATCGTCCCTCTGTATTTTGAGATGTCAAGAGACGCGGAGAAAGTCCATCAGACACATGTAAAAGACGCTGACGCGGTGGAGAAGTATCTGGCTGAGGGCAAAGACGTAGCGATGCTGAACTTAGGCGACGCGACCGTGTACGGCACCTACTGCTATATCATGGACATCCTTAAGGACCGCGGATATGAGTGTAAGATCATCGCGGGAGTAACGAGCTTCTGCGCGATCTCAAGCACGCTCGGGATCAGCCTGACTGAGCTCAATGACCCTCTGATCATAGTTCCGGGCCACGTCGCGGAAGACGTCATGGACATGAGAGGCGTGAAGGTTATCATGAAGTCGTACAAGGATCTTCCGGGCGTCATAGAGCAGCTCAAAGAGAGAGACATGCTCAAGACTAGCGCCATGATCTGCAACTGCGGACTTCCTGATGAGAAGATATATACGACCCTCGAGGGATTTGACCCTGAGAAGGACGAGACGGGATATTTCGCGACTATCATAGCCAAAACTAAGTAAAAAGGAGACAGGTTATGCATTGCATAAGCGTGACATACAGAAAGGCGCCGGTAGACGTGCGTGAGAAATTCGCGTGGTCTAACAAAGAAATCGACCGCTTCCAGAATGAAGAGGAGATCACGGCGTCAGAGAACGGCATAGTCATACTTTCCACCTGCAACAGGAGCGAGATATATTTCTCATCCGACATCGGGATGGACAGGATGATCGGGATGGTGAAAGAGCGCCGCGGTATAGACGATCAGACGTTTGACGAATATGCGGAGCTGTATCTTGACGAGGCCGCGGCAAAGCATCTGTTCGAAGTTACGTGCGGCATGGATTCCATGGTGCTTGGCGAGGACGAGATCCAGCGTCAGGTAAAGGACGCGTATCAGTTCGCGCATGAGCTCGGCAAGACAGGCATCGAGATCAATATGCTCTTCCAGGGAGCGCTGAAGTGCTCGAGGAAGATCAAGTCAGGTACTGATATAAAGTATCTTCCGGTATCAATCGGGACTCTGACGGCGAACTATGCCGCCGAGTTCGCGGGGAAGCTCGGAAGAAAGGCGAACGCCCTTGTCCTCGGAGCCAGCGGAAAGATCGGAAGCGTGGTCGTAAAAGACATGATCGATCTCGGATGCTTCAATATGTACTGCACGATGAGGAAGCATCATATAGAGCTCAATGAAGAGAAGAACTCTGAGATAACGGAGATCGACTACGATGAAAGATACAGCCTCATGAACGACGCGGACATAGTGATAAGCGCGACGAAGAGCCCGCACTGCGTCATATTGAAAGACAGGGTGGAAGCAAACATAGACGATCATAAAGAGCGTCTCATGATCGACCTTGCGGTTCCGAGAGACATAGAAAAGGAAGTCGCTGAGATCGAAGGCGTCAGCCTGTACGACGTCGATTTCATCAAAACGATGTCTGAGGAAAACAACAGGAAGAAGGCTGAGCTCCGCAAGGAGATGGAGGCTATAGTCGACGAGGTATACGCTGAAGTTAAAAAAGATATTGCGTTCAGCGAGCTTCTCCTCGAGAAGAAGGAGCTGCT
This sequence comes from Anaerovoracaceae bacterium, assembly GCA_045604065.1. GTDB lineage: Bacteria > Bacillota > Clostridia > Peptostreptococcales > Anaerovoracaceae > Aminicella. The sequence goes on along the minus strand of JAZUNH010000013.1, from coordinate 3,424 downwards.
GGACGCCGATCCTGACCTCAGGAAGAAAGTCTACAAGATGCGAGCGGACCATCCGCTCGAGGAGATCAGGAGCCTTATCGAAGTCAGCGAGTTCTCACAGCGGAAGGCCGGGTCACGCACGGTCGAGAGCCCGGGATACTTCCCGTTCATGATGGACCTTTCAGGGAAGAAGGTGCTCATAGTAGGCGCGGGAGCAGCGGCTAAATACAAGGTCCGCTCTCTAGCAGAGGCAGGAGCCGATCTGACCGTTATCGCTCCGTCGTTCTGTCCTGAGGTCAAGAGGTACGCTGATAGGGCGGCTCTCGTAAAGAAGGCGTACAAGGCGGGAGAGGCGATGGGCTTCGACATCGTGGTAGCGGCAACAGACGATAAGAGAGTGAACGACAGAGTGATGTATGACGCCGGTAAGGCAGGCGCGCTGATATGCTCTGCGGCTGAGCCTGAAAAGGGAGATTTCATCTTCCCTGCGGTGATCAGGAGAAAGGATTACTCTGTAGCAGTCTCGACAGACGGCAAAGATCCTCACGCTGCAAAGCAGCTGAAGAAGAGGATAGAGGACAACCTGGAAGATGAGCTTGCCGATATGGTAGAAGTAAAACAGTGAAGGGAGACCTGATGGAAAACAGAGTGATAAGGATAGGCTCGCGCGAGAGCCTTCTCGCACAGGCTCAGACTGACATGGTCATAGCTGAGCTCGGCGGGCTCGGATATGAATGCGAGAAGGTCCTCTTCAAGACGACGGGCGACAAGATGCTGGACAGGCCTTTACGGGACTTCGGCGGCAAAGCAGTGTTCGTCACGGAGATAGAGGATTCGCTCCTCGCTGGGGATATCGACATAGCGGTGCACAGCGCCAAGGATATGCCGGGCGAGCTTGCGGAAGGCCTCGGAATAGCGGCGTGCCTCCCGAGGGAAGACGTGCATGACGTGCTCGTCATGAGAAAGGGCACGGAGGAGAAGGACATCCGCGTGCTCGGGACGAGCAGCCTGAGAAGACAGGCGCAGGCCGCGAACTATCTCAAGGACGTGGAGATAAAGGATCTCCGCGGGAACGTGCCTACGAGGATAAGGAAGCTGAAGGAAGGCGAATACGACGCCATAATCCTTGCGGCGGCGGGCCTGAGAAGGCTCGGTATAGACTCTGACCCGGAGCTGGAATACAGATACATCGACATAAAGGATTCGCTTCCCGCGGCGGGACAGGGCATCATCGCGATCGAATCCCGTGAAGAGGGTGAGATACACGATATCGTATCAAAGCTGAACAGGGAAGACGAGATGACGAGGCTCATGACGGAGCGCAGGTTCATGCGTGAGATCGGAGCTGACTGTCACGATTCGGTAGCCGCGTATTCAGAGCTGTCGGAGGGCAGGATCTCTATGTCAGTCATGGAAGAGATCGGCGGCAAATGCGTATACTTTTCAGGAGACGCCGGAATCGGCGAAGGCCTTGAGCTCGCGAAGAGCCTGGGCGAGAAGATGAAGCAGGCTGAGGAGGGACCGGCAAATGAGTAAAGTATATCTGATCGGAGCGGGCCCGGGAGATCCGGAGCTCGTGACACTTAAGGCAAAGAGGCTGGTCAGCGAGGCTGACGCAGTCATATACGACAGCCTGATCCCGAAAGAGCTTCTGGAGGAAGCGCGTAAGGACGCCGAGCTCATCGACGTCGGGAAGCGCATGGGAAGAGAATACAAGCTCCAGGACGAGATCAACAGGATAATAGTGGAGACCGCCGGGAGATACGAAAAGATAGTCAGGCTGAAGGGCGGAGATCCTTTCGTGTTCGGGCGCGGCGGAGAAGAGGCGATAGCGCTTGATGAGGCCGGCGTTGAATATGAGGTGATCCCGGGAGTGACTTCCGCGGTATCTGTTCCCGAGCATGCGGGCATACCTGTGACTCACAGGAAAGAAGCGAGGAGCTTCTCTGTCATAACAGGCCATACGGCCGCCGGAAGCGGGATCGATTACAGCAGCTACGCGAAGATAGACGGGACGCTGGTCTTCCTCATGGGCCTTAACAACATTCCTGCGATAAGAGACGGGCTGATCTCCGGAGGAAAGGATCCGGAGACGCCGGCGGCGGTAGTCTCGTCCGGCTTTGCCATAAACGAGAAGACGGTAAGAGGAACGCTTTCCGACATCGAGGAGAAGGTGAAGGAAGCCGGACTCGTTTCTCCGGCGATCATCATCGTGGGGGAGGTCACGAAGCATGACTTCTCAGGAAGAAAAGCCGGGCTTACTCGGATCGGCGTCGTAGGGACCGACGCGTTCTCGTCAAGAATGGCGAAGAGGCTGGAAGAGCTGAACGCGGGCGCTGTCGTCAGGCAGGCGGTAAGAGTAAAGCTGGTGATAGAGGAAGAAGGAAGAGAGGCGCTTAAAAAGGCGCTGGACAATATAGAAGACTACGGCTTCGTCCTGTTCGCGAGCCAGAACGCGATAGATATGTTCTTTGACGCGGCGGACGAGGAGCTGATAGACCGGAGAAGATTCGCCGGCCTTAAGATGGCGGTAGTCGGAGGAGCTACGGAAAAGTGGCTCAGGAAATACGGATATGACGCCGATATCGTACCGGAAGACTATACGGTAGAGTCCCTCGCGAATGAGATGGCCGGCAAGGTCGGGGACAGAAAAGTCCTCGCGATCCGCGCGGTGAAGGGAAATGAGATACTGTATGACGTCTTTGATCGGAAGGGCGTCAGCTATGATAAGATAATGCTGTATGACTCTGCCGGGGAAGCCGTGATGTCAGAGGACGAGATCGATTGTCTCGATTGGCTCATATTCGGAAGCGGCTCCGGCGTCGACGTCTTCTTCAGCGAGATGGAGAAGGCCGGCGTGAAGGTGCCGGAGGGAGTCAGGTTCGCCTGCATCGGAGAGCCTACGGCAAAGGCGCTCGAGAAGCACGGATACGGAGCGTCGATATCAGCTGAAAAGCATACCGCGGCAGAGCTCGCAAGGCTCGTTGCCGACGCTATAAAAAGTAGATAATGCATTTTATATGAAATAGAAAGGATGAAAGCCATGTTCACAAGACAGAGAAGATTAAGGTCAAGCGAGGCGATAAGGCGCCTTGTAAGAGAGACCAGACTATCGGTCGACGAGCTCATTTACCCGATATTCGTGATCGAGGGTGAAAACATCAAGAATCCTATCGATTCCATGCCGGGCATCTACCAGTACTCGATCGACAGGATCGACGAGGAGCTGGACAGAGTAACGGAAAGCGGAGTCAAATGGATCCTTATCTTCGGGGTCCCGGCCCACAAGGACGAGGTCGGAAGCGAGGCATATAACAAAGACGGGATCACGCAGCGCGCGATACGTCACATCAAGGAGCATGCTCCTGAGCTCATGGTAGTGGCGGACGTATGCTTATGCGAGTACACGTCACACGGCCACTGCGGGCTTATCAAAGACGGAGAG
>JAZUNH010000012.1:0-18995 GCA_045604065.1 Anaerovoracaceae bacterium | reverse complement strand
AAAGTAGCCTTCAAAGCTTCATATGACCGGTATAAGGCTGTCAGAGCTGAGTATGACACACTTATCCGGTCCGCAGAGGAAAGCCGGCGCAAAAAGGATTTCTACGCCTTTGAGAAGGAAGAGATCGATAAGGCGGCGCTTAAGCCCGGCGAGGACAAAAAGCTGTCCGACCGAATCGCCATACTCGAGAACAGCGAAACTGTATATAACGCGCTCTGCTCTTCAAAGCAGGCACTTTCCGGCGATGAGCCGTCAGTCCTTTCGATGCTAGGGAACATACAGGCGAGCCTGTCAGAGATAGAAAAATATTCTGACACGCTGAAAAAGCTTTCATCAGACTTCAGCGACGCTTATTACAGCCTGGAGGATTCCGCCGAGGAAATGAGGCGTATCTGCGAAATGACAGACTTCTCCCCTGCCGATCTGGACCGCGCGATATCCAGGCTCGACGAGATAGACGGACTGAAAAAGAAATACGGTCCGGAGATCGAAGACATATTAAGCTACAGAGAAAGGATCGCAAGTGAGCTCGACAGCATAGAAAACTTCAGCGACAGGAAGGCAGAGCTCGAGAGATCTCTTGATGAGGCGAAAAAAAACCTTATGGAGAAAGCCGGAATCCTTACGCAGGTCAGGAAAGAGAGCGCCGCGGTGCTTTCATCCGCAATACAGAAAGAGCTGCGCGACCTTAACTTCAGCGAGTCAAAGCTCGAGATCGAGGTCAGAAAAGCTCCGGCGATCAATCAGACCGGCGCAGACGAGGCGGAGATCCTCATGTCCGCGAACAGAGGCGAGCCTCTGAAGCCGCTGTCAAAGATAGCTTCAGGCGGCGAGATCTCCAGGATAATGCTCGCTATCAAAAATGTCACGGGCAGCCTCATGGACGTCCCTACCATGATATTCGATGAGATCGATTCAGGCATCTCCGGCATCACGGCCAGCGTTGTCGCGAGAAAGCTAAAAGCGATATCCGCCGACCATCAGATAATATGTATAACGCACCTTCCGCAGATCGCAGCCGCCGGCACGTCAAACTACAGGATCTACAAAGACTCTGATGAGACAAGTACATACACTCACGTCGAAAGCCTTTCAGAAAAAGAAAAGACCGGCGAGATCGCCCGCCTCCTTGGAGGGGACAACATCACCGATACCACGATAAAAAGCGCGGAAGAGCTTATTCAGAGCTTCTGCTGATCTGCTTTGGATCTATTTCCAGAACGAAGAAAGAAAGCAGCATAATGAACTGTCCGAGGAGCTGTACCGCTGTAGGTACGGCTCCTTGTATCATATAAGCGACTATCCCCGCGAAAAGCGGCTCGAGCGACATTATGATGCCAACGTGAGACGCCTCAGTATGCCTCTGCGCAACAGGCTGGGCTATGAACGAGAACGCTGTGCAGAGGAACGTCAGGAACAGGACCGCTATCACCGCTTCCATGGTCTTCGGAGTCCCGATATCACCTATGGCTAGGCTTATTATCAGCATCAGCACTCCTGTCCATATCATTGAAAGCACGCCTACCGTCACCGCGTCGCATTTCTTCTCCTTCACCGCCTTCCCGGTCGCTATGAGCTCAAAAGCGTATATCGTTGCCGTTATAATCCCGCACACGTCTCCGAAAAGATGAGTATCCGGAAGCGAACCGCCTCCTGTGAGCGTAAGGAGCGCGACACCTGCTGCCGCGAGGATCACAGCAATGAGGAGCCTCGGCGTCTGTTTCTTGTGCCATATCAAAAACTCCAGAAGCGGCACCATAATGACTCCCATGGCGCAGAGGAACGCAGCGTTCGTGGTCGACGTATATCTGATCGACATGTTAGTGAAGCCGTATGTCGCGCATAGAGTCACGCCGACAATGAGCGACCAGATGAAAGTCGTCCTGTCTATATGAACGAGCTTCCTGTGGAAAACAGCGGCCGTTACCGCTCCTGCCGTGATGAATCTGTAGGCGTTGAGCCCAAGTGTTCCGAGTTCCGGTATGCAGATATTTATCGCAACATAAGAAAACCCCCAGCACATCGTGACCAGGAGTAAAAGAAAGTCCGCGTAAAGTTCTTTTTTTCTGTCTGTCATATATCTCTAAATACCTGCTATGAACATCTCGAGAGCCAGTCTCGGCTCCATGAGTCCGTTTATTATATTCCTGTTTACGTCATACGCCGAGCCGAGCATGCTCCTCAGCTTTTTCTCACTATACCGTCCGGCATAGCCGAGCGCTTTCCTCACACGGTATTCATTAAGCCCTGTCTTCTGCGCTATGTCACGCGAGCCGTATCCGTACCTGCCGCTTATTTCCTTGACTTCAAGCATTATCTCAAGCTGGGAGCATACGGCGCCCGTTACAGACATCGCCTCGTACTGATCCTTTGACAGCCTGTTGTCCAGTATCTCAAAGGCTCTCTTCTTGTCGTTCCCGCTGATGCCGTCGAGCAGATCGAATATGAACGTATCATTATCCCCTATGACTGTGCCGGCGATAGCCTCCTGAGTCACTGTGCCTCCCTCACAGCTCGCTATGATCTTCTTTATGTCGTTATCGAAGCTGAAGAGAGTGTAGTCGCTCTCTCTGTTGTCGTATCCTGTCTCGCGGATAAGGAAGTTCATCTCACGTCTTCCTATCTTAAGCCCGGCAGCGTGGAACCTCTTGGCCGCGAACGCTTCCAGCTCCTCTCTTGAAAGGCTGGTGAACTCATAGCAGGATCCGTATTTCTTCAGCGCCTTTACAAGCTTGCCGCGCCCGTCGATCTCTTCTTTGCAGAATATCGCAAGAAGCCCTGAAGGAGCGCTTTTGATCATATCCGCGAGCCTGTCGATGTCTTCCTGAGTCCAGCCCTTTGACTTTGCCGATGAAAGAAGCGGGAAGTCACGCAGTATAACTACTCTCCTCTCTGACATGAAAGGCATCGCTGCAAGGCCTGAAAGTACTGTGTCCGCGTCGGCATCAGGATCAAGCGACTGGAAGTCCATCACCTCTGTCGCCTTGTCCACGTACTTGCCCTTAAGCGCGCCTGCCGCCCAGTCAGACAGGAACTGCTCTTTTCCATACATCAAAACAAACGGGGCTATCGTCCCGCTGTTAAGATCTTTCATGAAATCCCTGTATCCTTTTTCGCGTCTAGCCGGCTCAGCCATTGCTCTCTCCGCTTCTTAATAGTATCTTGCCGTCGATCGCGTCGACGTCGAACTTATATTTCGCGCCGTACTGGTCAGAAACTTCAATGACATACACGGCTCTGTCGTCTTTGTACTGGAGCTTCACATAGTCGAATCTTGCGCTGCTCATGCTTATCCCGATATCATCGCACGCAGCCTTCTCCGCTCTTTCCACACCAATATAGTTATATACGGTCTCGCCTTTCTCGTACTTTACGCCTTCCTCGTGCTTCGATGTGAGAAGCTGCACCTGTTTCTCGGTAGAGATCACTTCACCCGTATCAGCGTCTATCCTGCAGTTATATGATATCCTGCTTTCATTGTCTCTTGTCTGTATCACAAAATCGTAATACATGCCGTCCTTGTCGCTTTTCAGGCTTCGCTTAGATATGGTGGCTTTGGACAGCTTGACTCCGCATGCGTCAAGAGCGGCTTCCTTAGCCTGCTCTACAGACACTTTAGCCTCCTTATCGCTGTCAGCAGGCGTGACTGTCCGTACGCTGCATGACGAAAAAAGAAGTGACATGAGGGCGATGACTGAAATGACACAGATCTTTCTATACCGTTTAATCATCCTGTCGCCCTCCTTCTTTGCGGTTATTGTCAAACCGGATACGGAAAACCGTACCGACATCCTTGGAGCTTTCGCATGCGATCTTTCCGCCGTGTTCATCGACCAGTAGCTTGACGATGGAAAGGCCGAGTCCGAAGCTGTCTGACCTGGTCGTTGCTTCTTCTCTGTAAAATCTTTCAAATATATGAGGGACGGCCTCTTTGTCTATGCCTATTCCGTCATCGCGAACGGTGACTGTAGGCCTTCCGTCGTTGCTTCTGACCGTGACCCAGATGTTTCCTCCCTCTTTACCGTATTTGACCGCGTTGGTGAGCAGATTGTCATAGATGCGTCCGAACAGTACCGGATCAGCATCCATATACGTGCCCTCTTCACAGTCCGGATGAACAGTTATATTCTTCTCTCTCGCGAATGAGCCGACTCTTATGCACGCCTCTTCCGCTAACAGGCTGATGTCCGTATTCTCCTTTGCCAGCTCGATCCTGCCGTTGTCGGATCTCGCAAGCGTCAGGAGCTGCGAAACAAGGAGATCCATCTTCTTCGACTCCGTGTGTATGGATCTCAGAGCCGCTGTGACCTCCTCTTTATCATCCGTATTATCGAGAGCATACTCGCTCTGAGCCATAATGACGGCGGTAGGAGTCCTGAGCTCATGGCTCGCGTCGTCCGTGAACTGCTTCTCGTTATTGAACGCCTCTTCAACTCTGTCCAGCATGCCGTTTATTACTCCGGCAGCACGTACCATTTCGTCTTTCGAGTCGACGTTGCCGTTCGGGATCCTCCTGCTGAGCTTTCCGCTCTTTGCTATCGACTCCGCGGTGTCCACCATCTCCCTGAGCGGCATGAACGCTCTATTCGTCAGTATCGCGCCGCCTATTATCGCTATGATCAGAAGGATCGGCAGCGCGAGGAGCACGAAGTTTCTTAGGCCTGCGATCTCAGGCGCCATATCAGCCATATCTGCCGATATTACTCCTCTTACCCACACGTTTCCGGTGACTTCATTCTCTATCAGCCTGTCGTATACGAAATATCTCTTCTCTTGGCCGTATGTTCTCAGGACCTCGTCCCTGAACGGAACGCCTTTGGGAAAATCATCAGGTATCATTCCGCTTACGGCAAGTCTCTTATCCGAGTACAGGACAATATCGGCCCCGTTCATGTTATAGTCAAGGCCCGGGTCGACTATGACCGTGCCGCTGGTCAGATCTATGTCGTCCACGGCCTGCTCGACCGCGGTGATAAGCATAGACCGTGTGTTACTGATGATCGTATTGTTGCTGAGTATGTACAGCGCTCCGAAGAACGCTGAAAAGCCCAATACGATGAATATGGCGTACCACAGCGCCACCCTTGCTTTGATAGATAAGAAATGATTCATCCGCGCTACCTCATTACATATCCCTGTCCGCGGACAGTCTGTATGAGCTTGCGCTCATGGCCTTCATCGATCTTCTTCCGCAGGTATCTTATATATACGTCAACCATGTTGGAGGCCCCTTCATAATCGTAATCCCAGAGATGGTCCTCAATGTTCTCTCTGGAAAGCACGGTGCCGCAGTTCATGATCAGGAGCTCGAGCAGCGCGAATTCCTTGGCGGAAAGGTCGATCCTCTTATCTCCCCTTGTTACCATCTTCGCGCCCAAATCCACTTTAAGATCCTCAAGCTCGTACACGTTGGTGCTGCTGCCCGCTCTCTTCCTGGTTATCATCCTGATACGCGCCATAAGCTCGTCAAATGAGAACGGCTTCGTCAGATAATCGTCCGCGCCGGAGTCAAGTCCTCTGACCTTGTCTTCGACAGTCTCTCTCGCGGTCAGGAGAAGCACGGGAGTTTTATCTCCCGCGTTTCTCATGTTTTCAAGTATCTGGAATCCCGATTTGCCCGGAAGATTCACATCCAGAAGCACCGCGTCATATGAAGACATTCCAAGATAGTAGGCGACCTCGTTCCCGTCGTAGCACGCGTCAACGCTGTAGCCCTGCTTCTTGAGATGCTTTACTATTACTGAGTTCAGGCTTTTTTCGTCTTCTACTACCAGCAGTCTCATCTTTAAACCTTTGTCCTTTTTTACCTGACCTTTACTTTTTTCTTGAGCTTTTTGGAGTATCCGCCGTATGTATTGCTGCGCCAGTTGAGAACGGATACTACTACTTTCTTACCCTTCTTCTTACCGGAGCACTTGAATGTCTGTGCGTATTTCTTCTTATTGCCTTTCTTGGTCACATTCAGGCCCTGGAGAGTATATATATGAACTCCCGCTATGCCCTGCTTCTTTCTGAATCTAACTGTTACTCTGAATCTTGTATACCAGTATCTGTACACATGGTACAGCGGAGTGACGCTTATCAGCCTTCTGGCGCCTGTACGCTTATTGACCCTGTAGCGGTATCTGTACGCATACAGCACCTTATATTTATGACATATGTTCTTGCCTCTTGTGATCTTGATCGACTTTACCTTAGGCCTCGTGTAGCCCGTCTTGATCGTCACCGCCGAGGCGTACCCTGTCATCCTTCCTGTGAAAGTATACTCCTCGCCATCATATGTGAATGTCTTTCCGAGCATCTGTCTTACATAGTATGTGGATCCCGCTCTGAGGCCTCCCAGCTCATATGTCGTGTATGAGCTGTCCATACGGTATACATATGTGCTCCAGTTCTTGCTTCCCTTCTTTTTGTAGTCCAGGAACATAGTCAGTTCCTCGCCGGAAACGTCGTAATATGTGCTGTCCGTATACCTGTATTCGAACTTTTTCTGATATGTGTAGTAGTTGCTCAGGCTGTTGTCGACTTTCTGGTAAATATAAGTTGGAACTTTTCTTACTACCGCGTATCTGACTTCTGTTCCGTCAGAGATACCAACAAAGACCGTATGATATCCGACATCAAAGTATTTCATGTCAAGGACCTTTGCGAACTGGTTCTGGTCATCACCTGTCAGCTCATAGCAAAGCATTTCTTCTTTCTTGTCTTCATCCAATATGTCTTCCGGTTCGTCTCCGACTCGTATCTCCGTGAAATGATAGCCCGAATCTGTCAGGTTCGCGCTGTAGATATTGACATGTCCGGTGCTGTCCGGCTCGTCATCTACATAAACAAACAGTTCGGTATCATCATACCCGTTCAGCTTAAGGCTCCTTAGCGCCTTCCCGCTGACGACAGGCTTCTCGCCGGCATCCGCGTCCTGTACCGGCTGTGACGGCAGCGGATCCTCTTCGTCTTCTTCCTCGTCAGGAGCATCCATATCGATGATGCCCTCCTCTTTCATAGACTTTTCTTTGGCTGTTTTTTTCTCAGCCTCAAACTCTTCGTCAGACAGTCTGACGATCTCATTCTCTATCTCGCCGTCTTCCGCATACGCAGTCCCCTCGTACAGTGGGATGCAAGTCAGAAGCATGACAGCCGCGAGCATCAGAATGCCGAGCCGCTTAGCGGTAGTCTTCATATCAATTCACCTCCTGAAAAGATACTTTTCCTATTTAATATTACCACAATGCAGACAGAAATTCTATAAATTCATTATATATGCAGCACCTGTTAATGTCTGATAACTTATCGTGTGTCATCTCATATCGACAATGCGGTATCCATTCTTCATTATCCTGACCCCTATTGCGCCGTCTCTATCTGTCCTGAATACCCTGGCGCCGGCCTTTTTCAGCCTTTCGACCGCCTCGCCAGACGGATGCCCGTAAGTATTGTTCTTCCCGACGCCTATCATGGCGATCTCAGGCGACACCGCTTCAAGAAACTCTGCCGAACTGCTTGATCTGCTTCCATGATGGCATACTTTCAGGACGTCACAGTCAAGAGTATCAGTTCCTCTATAGTGATCCGTCATTTCTTTTTCGCCTTCTTCCCCGAGGTCTCCCGTTATGAGCACCGTCACGCCCCTGATGTACACTTTATATATCAGGCTGTTCCTGTTCTCGTCATCCGTATCAGGATCCCTTTCAGGCGGCCAGATGATCTCTATCCTTCCTCCCCCCGGCAGATCGTACATGTCACCCATCGCGCCTGTCGTGACCAGCCTTTTCACCCGGAAGCTGTCAGACAGCTGCTTCAGCCCGAGATAGTGGTCCATGTGGAGATGCGTGGCAAGCGCAAGATCGACGTCACTTCTCCCGTTTTTAAGAAGATACGGCTTGAGCGTCTTTTCACCAATGTCATATCCTTCTCGTCCGCCGCCGTCTATCAGAACATCCGCGTCATCCCATGGAAGCAGTGATCTGATACCGTCGTCCTTCCATGTTCCCCTGAATGTGAAATGCATACAGTCGCCCTGCCCTACATCCACCATGACAAAGTCGGTTTTATCAAAACCATTTATGCATGATAAAGCAACAGAAGCCGTGACAAGTACCACGAGCCCCAGATGCAGAACTGTCATTCTAACATCTTTCCTCAGCCGTGAGATCAGGAAGCTTTCAGAGCAGAAAAGCGCTATGGCGGCATAAGCCAGTATAACTACGGATACCGGGGGCGAAGGGACGTCAGGCGAAAGTATACTGAGCTGAGACACGGTTTTGTTTATCAGGACCATGATCTCCGTCAGTATCCTGCAGACGTATCCAACGGCACCTGCCGCGTATCCGGACAGAGGCATAAAACCGGACAGCAGGACAAAAGGCGCCGAGAAAACTCCTGCCGGCACTATTACAGATACAAGCAGAACAGTAGGTATGTTTATCAGGACCGATCCAAGCGGGACTATGTTGAAAGTATATGCGGTATACGGAAGCAGTCCGGCCTGCACACATAAAGATGCCTTGATCATTCCCGGGAATCCCGCCGGAAGCATCCTGTCCAGCTTCGGCCATATCATTCCCATCGAAAGGACAGCAAGATATGACATTATGAACGACGCGCCGTACAGCGCGTAAGGATTATGCATAAGAACGAGCATGCTCACAAGCCCAAGCGAAGTAAGGATGTCATACCGCCTGTCCAGCGCATTGCCTGCCTCCATGATAAGTATCATGGCTGTCGCACGCGTGACCGAAACGCTCCATACCGTAACAGTCCCGTATGCCAGAAGCACCATGACGAAAGCAGGCGTGACATAGCTCAGTCCTGTCTTCTTCCTGAAATATATGAACAGTGAATACAAAAGGCCTATGTGAAGTCCGCTTACAGCAAGGATATGGGCGGTTCCGTTCCTCCTGAAATCGTCTTTCATATCATCGGTCATCTCCTGAGTGTCTCCGAACAGGACTCCTCTGAGCACCGCCCTTGAATCACCTGCGTCAGGAGGCGCGATAATGTCAAGGAATCGTTCACGGAACCCTATCAGCGCTCTAAGATATCGTCCGGATCTGCTGTCTCCTGTCAGCCTGTACTTGCCAGCATAAGCGGTACAGGATATCCTCTTTGATCTCAGATATCCTCTGTAGTCAAAGCAGCCCGGGTTCCTCGCTCCGTCAGGGATCGTAAGATAAGTGCGTATCGATACGATCCTGCCGGTAAGCTTCCAGACATAATCCTTGCTGTTCTTCGCTCTGTTTTTCCCTCCCAGTGTCACTATACAGCCGCGTATCATTCCGCCGCTGATCTTTTCTCCGTCGACAGCTGTCATTTCAAGAGTTACGGACGGATCTTTCCCGGGCTTCCTTTCTGCTTTTTTCACGATCCCGGTGACCTCATGCGCCTTTCCGCCGCACATCCTTTCCGCCGCGCCGTATGCGCCCATCTCCGCATGCATCCGAAACGCTCCGATAATAAACGCTATGACGCAGCATGTCAGAACATTCCTCATCTTCATGCTGTCAAGCTCCGGCCGCATATATAAAGCGGAACAATAAAAAAACGCAGCCAGCGCGATGCCGGCTGCAGCAATAATGCTAACGCCGCCGCAGTGGATCCCGAATACCATCGCGACAGATACGCAGAATAATTTTCTTCTCATCAGGCACCTCAGTATAATGCCCGACATTCGGCAATGCTATTTTAAGGCACTGCTCTATTTTAGTCAATCAGATCATCCACTCCCTGATCATGGATATTTCCCGCTTATATCCCTCGTCGTCATTAGGCGTTTCGAGTATGAATGGCTTCCCCTGAAGCGCGGGGTGAGTAACGACGCGCTTCAGCGCCTCTTCGCCGATCTCGCCCAGCCCTATTTTCTGGTGCCTGTCCTTCCGGCTCCCGCAATGATTCATGCTGTCGTTCAGATGCACCGCCTTCAGCCTGCCGAGCCCGATCACTTTATCAAACTCTGTCAGCACGCCGTCCAGATCATCCTTTATGTCGTATCCCGCGTCCCACACGTGACACGTATCAAAGCAGACTCCCATCTTCCCGCTGAACTCTACTCTGTCGAGTATCTCTTTCAGCTCCTCAAATGACCGGCCGACCTCGCTTCCTTTGCCTGCCATGGTCTCAAGAAGAACAGTCGTGGTCTGCTCTTCCGACAGGTTCCTGTTCAGCACATCTGAAATGAGCGCTATCCCTTTTTCAGCGCCCTGCCCCACGTGACTTCCCGGATGGAAATTATAGCAGTTTCCAGGTATGTACTCCATCCGCTTCAGGTCGTCGGCGAACATATTCTCAGCAAACTCGCGTATGCCTTCTTTCTCAGCGCATAGATTCATCGTGTACGGAGCGTGAGCGACGAGCGTCCCGATACCTTTTTCGCTCATCAAAACGAGTAGGTCTTTTACGTCCTGCCCGTCTATCTCTTTTGCTTTCCCGCCGCGTGGATTTCTTGTAAAAAACGCGAATGTATCGCCTCCGAGCTCTTCAGCTTTTTCCCCCATGGCGAGGAATCCGCCGGAGCTCGACACGTGGTTGCCTATATAGATCATTTTACGCCTGCATCGCCACAGCAGCCCAGTTAGGGTTCTTGATCATTGCCCTCGCCACGCCGATAAGATCAGCCTTATACTCAGCGAGCATCTTGTTAGCGAACTCCGGAGTACGTATCCCGCCGGTAAGCACGACAGGTACGCCGACGCTTGCCTTGATCGTCTCCGTAAGATCCGAGAAATATCCCGGCTGCCTGTTCATCGGATTCACGAATCCGCACATCCCGCCGGATATGTCCAGGAGATTCACGCCTGAGCGTATGAAAGCCTCACATGCTTTTACAGCCTCGATGTCCATGCTCCCGCCCTGCTTGTAGTCGCTGGCGCCGAATCTGAGGCTGATCGGGAATTCAGGCCCTACGGCCATCCTCACCGCCTGGATGATCTCATTTATGTAGCGGAGCCTGCCCATTATGTTCTTTCCGGTATACAGGTCGTTTCTCTTATTAGTGAGCGGTGAATAGAATTCATTGAGCAGATATCCGTGAGCGGCATGGATCTCAACTCCGTCGAAGCCTGCCATCTTGACTCTGACAGCCGCTGTTGTGAACGCAGCCTTAACCTCGTCCATCTGCGCCTTTGTCATGGCTTCAGGATGGAGCCTGGTCTTCGCTCCCGGCGACAGATTGAGCGCTGAGCTCGGGCCCATCAGCGGGCATCCCGTGATCCTCGGATCTCCGGAGCTTCCGCAGTGATTTATCTGGCAGAAGATCTTTGTCCCGTTCCTGTGCACTACTTCCGCAACTCTCCTGAGGCCTTCGATGTCGCTGTCTCTGGAGACAGATATCTGTCCCTCGCTCGCCTTTCCCGAAGGAAGAACATAACAGTGCTCCATGATCAGAAGTCCGATGTTCCCGCCTCTTGTCATCATGTCGTAATGATTGACGATTATGGCGTTCACCTCGCCGTTCACTGCCTTATCTATGCAGACAGGTGGCATAACGAGTCTGTTCTTAACAGGTACGTTGCCGATATTTATAGGGTCTCTTAGCGTAGTCATTCTTTTTCTCCTTAAATAAACGTCTCCGGCTCTGCGCGCCGGCTGTATATATCCTCCAGCTCATGCATGTGGTAAAGATAGTTCTCGTCTTCGAACTTCTTGCATCCCATCGGGCACTTCTTGACACAGGCCCCGCATTTGATGCAGATCCCGGTGCACGCCGTATAGTCGTCTCTCGGTATCGAGCCCATAGGACACACGTCAGCGCACACTCCGCACCTGTCGCACTCAGGCCCTGTCACAGGCTTGACCTTTCTTATGTCTATCCCGTTTCCGTTCCTGTCCCTGGGCATATAATACGGCCTTAGAGGATCATCGCCCTTCACCTTCACCGGCATAGCTTCTCCATCTTCAAGCTTCGTGATCTTCGCCGCGGCCTTTTCAGCAAAATCTATGGCGGTCTTCACATCATGCTCATCAGGCCTTCCCGCCGCGAGCTTGTACGAAAACGCGTGCTCGCCGACGAACGCCCCTGCCGCTACCGGTATCAGCCCGTCATCCTGAAGAAGCCCGGACAGCTCGATGAGCGAATCATCATAGTCTCTGTTACCGAACAGGACTACCGGGATCGCGAGAGCCCCATCTGCCGACACGTTCTCCTTTATGTAAGGGAGGAGCACATTTGGCACTCTGCCGGCGTAAGTCGGCACACCGAAAACAACGATCTGGCCTGAAGAGAAGCTCTGCGTCACCTTCCTCGACGCGGGACTGGTGAAGTCGAACTCCATCGCGTCCTTCCCCGGTGTAAGTATCTCGGCAAGCTTCTCGGCGATCACCGTGACTATCTCTTCTGTTGTGCCTGTGGCGCTGAAATACATGCCACATACGTTTCTTATTTCCATACTTTGATTTTACATCAAAGCCCGCCTTATTACCATCACTGTTTTGCACTTTGTGGATATCCTTCCGCATAAGATACCGGACATTTTCGGGCCGGCCATATAAACGTACAATTTGAATCTGTCAATATAATATGATATAATTCAAACTGTATTATTGTGTACGTAATGATCACGCTTTATACAAATTTCAAGGGGAAAATATGAACACAAGGGACATCCTGAACAACATGAAGCTGGCTAAGGAAGGCTCGGCAGGATCGGGAAGCAAAGCCAGGGCTGACAAAGCCGTCAAGGCTGCTGCCGCTAAGACAGAGGCAGAGATCAAGACTAAAAAGACCGTCAAAGCCAAAGCCGACAAGGCAGTTAAGGCTGCTGCCGCGAAAGAATCGCCAAAGACTGCGGTAAAAGCCCCTGCCAGGAAAAAGTCAGCGTCCAGATCTCCGGCAAAATCAAAGACCGCGAAAGCACCTGCAAAAGCCAAGGCACCTGATAAGGCAAAAGCTGCAGCAAAGTCTCCGGCAAAGTCAAAGGCCGCTCCAAAGACACCGGCAAAGGCGCCTGCAAAGACCAAAGCCGCAGCAAAGGCACCTGCAAAGGCTAAGACCCCGGCTAAAGGCTCCGGTTCTTCCGCGAGACCTGCAGCCGCAGCTGCCTCAGCTAAAGCGTATACAGGCCCTAAGCATCAGGCTGCGTCGAAATTCACATGGAAGACTGCGGTCCTGATATTCTGCGCTCTCATACTCGCCGGCATCATCGCCGGCATGGTATACGTCGGCAGCATCATCGTGAACACGCCGGATATCGACGCCGATAATATTTACTCAATGCTCTCACAGAGCTCCAAGGTATACGACAGGAAGGGCAAAGAGATCCTCACCCTCTATTCCGGAGAGAACAGGACCAACGTGAAATATCAGAAGCTCCCGGATGACCTGAAGAATGCTTTCATAGCTCTCGAGGACAAGACTTTCTGGACGCACCACGGATTCAATATCATAAGGATATTCGGCGCCATAAAGGAAAAGATCGTATCCGGCGGGTCTGTAGGAGGCACCAGTACCATCACCCAGCAGCTCGCCAGGAACGTTTTCCTGAAAAACAGGATGAGCGAGCGCTCAATGAAGCGTAAGATACAGGAGGCCTGGTACGCGATACAGATAGAGCACAGCCTTACCAAGGAAGAGATCCTGGAGGCGTATCTCAACACTGTGTACCTCGGCTTCAACAGCAACGGCGTATCAGCCGCTTCAAGAGCATATTTCAATATAAAGAACGTGAAGCACCTGTCGCTTGAGCAGTGCGCCACGCTTGCGGCGCTCGTAAAATCGCCTTCCGAGCTAGCGCCTGTACAGATATACAGCGCCGGCAATGTACCTGAAGGCACGCTGAAAGTACTGAAGACGACAGAGATCGGCACATTCGTCCTGAGCGACGCCTCGACAAGCAGAAGGCAGCTGTGCCTCGACCTCATGCTTGAACAGGGATATATCACACAGGAAGAACATGATAAGGCATACAAAAAGCCGATCAAGAAATTCGTAAAGCCAAACTACAGCGCGGTGACGACCAAGACCAATTACTTTACCGACTACGTCGTGACCAAAGTCATAAAAGACCTTCAGGACAAGAAAGGCATGACTTATGAAGAGGCGTATGACAAGGTATACAAAGGCGGCCTGAAGATCTACACCACATATAATCCGAAGATCCAGAAGATCATCGAGGACGCGTTCAACAATAATGCGAACTACCCTCGCCCAACCGCCATAAACTATAACTCCAACGGAGACATGCTGAACAAAAAAGGCGTGCTGATCATGTACAAGTACGGCAACTTCATTTCGGAGAACGGCAATCTGGTACTTCCTAAGAATGAAGCCAAGATCAAGAATGACGGCACCATAGTCATATACGCGAACAAGCGCATGAAGATCTATAAGACCGAGGTCAACGGCTCCATAGACTTCAGCATAGAGTTCCCTACCATGTACGTCTGGAAAGACAACCAGCTGTACAGCATAAATGGAGGATACCTCAACATTCCTCAGCAGTACAAGACCAGATCCAAGCACGGCAACATCATTATCTCTCCTGACTATATCAACAGCGAAGAGATCAAGGGCAAGGTCAGGAAAGCGCAGAACGGAGGAGTCGTCTTCAGGAAAGGCACTTTCACTCTCGCCCAGAGAACGATACAGCCGCAGTCAGCCATGACGGTCATAGAGAACAAGACCGGCTTCGTGCTCGCCATGGTCGGAGGAAGGAAGCAGTCAGGACGGATGGTATTCAACAGAGCCGTCGAGACAAGGCAGCCTGGATCCTCGATCAAGCCGCTTGCGGTTTACTCCGCCGCTCTCCAGCAGAGCTATGAGGAAGCAAAGGCCGGCAAGAAGCATCATTACACGAACTACAAGTTCGACAAGCAGGGAACCAAGGGCTGGGGCGACTACATCACCGCCCACTCCTACGTAGCAGACGAGCCGATGCACGTGAACGGAAGGTCATGGCCTAAGAACGCCGGAGGCGGATACAGCGGAAAGAACACTCTCCGCTCGGCCATCAAGAAATCCATCAATACATGCGCGGTAAAGATTTGCGCGCAGGTCGGAGTCGACTATTCGGCCAAGATGGTCAAGAAGTACGGCATCACGTCACTGGTGACCAAGGGCGCCGTATCCGACATGAACTTCGCTGCTCTCGCTCTCGGAGGAATGACTCACGGCGTCTCCACCCTCGAGATGGCTAACGCCTATACCGCATTCCCTAATGGCGGAACAAAGACAAAGGAGCCTATCGTCTACAGGAAGGTAGTCGACAGCAACGGCGAAGTCCTTCTCTCATCAAAGGATATCGGAAGAAAGAGAGTTATCGACTCTGCTATAGCCTACATAATGGTAGACCTCATGAAGGGAGTCGTTTCCGGAGGTACAGGTACCGCCGCAAGGATAAACGGCGTATCCGTAGCAGGTAAGACAGGAACCACGAGTGACGAGTACGACCTCTGGTTCGACGGATATACGCCTAAATACACCGCTTCCCTGTGGATGGGCAACGACATGAACATCAAGCTTTCCGGCATGTCAGGCTACGCTGCGGGACTCTGGGGAAGGATCATGGCGAAGGTCCCCGGGATCACTGAAGGAAGCTACAAGTCACAGCCTTCTGACATCGTGAGGATCGGCGGCGAATACTACGCAAAGGGTACGGAGAAAGGCCGCTCTACCTACTATGAGGAACTGGAGAAGAAGGAAAAGGAAGAAAAGAAGAGAAAAGAAGAGGCAAGGAGAAGAAGAGAAGAGCGCCGCGAAAGAAGAGCGGCGAGAAGAGCTGCCAGAAAGAAAGCCAGAGAAGAAGCCAGAAAGAATAAAGAGAAAGAGGATAAGGAGTCCGAAAAGGACGACTGATCACGAAGCAATAAAAACACCGCAGATGCATCTGCACCTGCGGTGTTTTTCGTTCTTCAGTTTCTACCTTATGATCTTCAGGAAGTCCTGCACTCTCTTTGAAATGTCGTCTGCCTTGAAAACTGCCGATCCCGCAACGAGTATGTCAGTGCCGGCAAGTACGACCTGCTCCGCGTTATCAAGGTCTATCCCTCCGTCTATCTCGATGACATAAGGATATCCCCTCTCGGCTCTTATGTCGCTGAGCTCCCTTACCTTGTCGAGCATGTCCGGCATGAACTTCTGCCCGCCGAACCCCGGCTCCACTGACATCACCAGTATCAGATCACAGTGATCCAGCACGTCTTCGACAGCGGATACAGGTGTTCCCGGCTTGATCGACAGGCCGGCGCCTACCCCGTACGACCTAATGTGCTCCAGCGTGTACGCCATGTTCTGGCATGCCTCTGCGTGCACAGTGATGAAATCGGTCTTTTCCGTCACGAAGTCAGGAATGTACTTATCAGGATCCTCTATCATCAGATGTACGTCGTAAGGGGCTGTATCGCGCCTGTCAAGGCTTTTCATGACGGGTGCGCCAAAACTTATGTTAGGCACGAAATGCCCGTCCATAACGTCGATATGGATGTAATCCGCCCCCGCCGCGCTTATAGTCCCGACCTGTTTGCCGAGATCGCTGAAATCAGCTGACAGTATCGATGGTGCAAGTTTACTCATGAAGCTCACCTTCCTCGCCTATTCGTCATCCGTGCCCGACTCAGGCTCAGGCTCGTCCTCCTGCGGCTCTTCTTCAGGCTTTCCCTGGCTCACGATAAGATCGACTTTGGAGCCCTTCTTGATCGCTGTGCCCGCCTGAAACTGCTGCCACATAACGAATCCTTCGCCGTATACGTCGCTCTGCTCGTAGTCCACCTGGCCTCTCTTGAGACCCGCCTTCTTCAGCTTCGCTATCGCCTTCTCGAGCGTGAGGCCCGTAAGCGACGGCACCGCGACCTCCTCGGTCTTCTTGCCGGAGCATACGACAAGGTTGATCTTTGTCCCGACCTCTCTTGTGGCTCCCGGCTCAGGATCCTGTTCGATTATCTGGCCTTCCTCAAAATCATCGCTCTTCTCGTATTTGACGTCGCCTTCGTCGAAGTCGTAGCTCTTAAGGACCGTGACCGTATCTGAGCTGTAATATTTCCCTATCATATTAGGGACTTCCGCCGTCTCGGCGCCTGCGCTTATGTTGACGGTGACCTTGGTCCCTTCCTCTACCTCGTCAGCGTATTCAGGAGACTGTGATACTACCTCTCCTTTCTCGTATTCGTCGCTCTTTACGTCGTCTCCTCTCTCTATGGTAAGGCCTTGAGCCTTCAGCATTGATTTCGCCTGGGTATATGTGAGGCCTCTTACGTCAGGGACTTCAACCATGACTACCTTCTCAGGCCAGAAGTACCACGCCGCGATGCCTCCTCCCGCAGCTACTATCAGCGCGAGGATGATGCCGAGTATCAGGCCTCTTCTGCTCTTCTTTTTGCCTTTCTTCCTGTCCTCGTCTTCGTAGTCGTCCTCTTCTTCATCATCGCCGTATCCTACCGCCGATAGGTCCTGGTTCCTGGTCTCTGCCATCGTCTGTGACAGGTCAGGTCCCTGGAATACAGCGTCGTCTCCGAGCGTGTTGGAGACGAATTCTATACTGTTCAGATCATCGAGCATCTCGTCAGCGCTGGCGTATCTGTTGGTCTGGAACTTGTCAGTCGCCTTCATGACGATCTTCTCAAGCTGAGGAGGTATCCCTGAGACCAGCTTTGACGGCGGCACTATCTCGTCGTTTATGTGCATCAGCGCGACCTGTACAGGGTTATCTCCATCAAACGGGACTTTGCCGGTCAGCATCTCGTACAGGATGATACCGAGCGAATAGATGTCAGATCTCTCATCCACATATGAGCCTCTTGCCTGCTCAGGCGAGAAGTAGTGGACGGATCCGATGATCTTGCTCGTCTCGGTGAGAGTAGAGTCGCTCACGGCCTTCGCGATACCGAAGTCGCCAAGCTTGGCCGTACCGTCGCTCTTCATCATTATGTTATGAGGCTTAATGTCTCTGTGGATTATGTTATGATGATGCGCCACAGAGAGAGCCGACGCTATCTGCTTGGTTATCGATATCGCGGCTTTGTAGTCCATCGGCGCCTCGACCTTGATCACGTCGGAAAGCGACATGCCGTCGATGTACTCCATTACGATAAAATGAATGTTTCCCTCGTGACCGACGTCGTATATCGAGATGATGTTCGGTGACTCAAGTCCCGCCGCGGCCTGAGACTCGCGCCTGAAGCTGTCGACGAACTGAGCGTCTCTCGTGTATTCAGGCCTCAGTATCTTCACTGCGACGAATCTGTTCAGAAGGCGGTCTTTTGCCTTATATACCACAGCCATTCCGCCTTCGCCGATTTTCTCGACCAGTTCATACCGGCCCATGAGCAGCTTAACCATTTATATCCTCCTCCGTGACTTTAAGTGCTATCAAAGTAATGTTGTCGGAGCCTCCGTTTTTGTTCGCGAGGTCGACGAGATCGGTGCAGATATCTCCCATGCCCTTGTCCTGCTGAAGAAGCTCCGTGATCTTGTCATGCGGCACCTCTCCGTACAGGCCGTCCGAGCACATCAGGATGATATCTCCTTTATGTATGCCGCATGAGAAGAAGTCAGGCTGCACGCCGTAGTCGGCCCCGACCGCTCTCGTGATCATGTTCTTGTTCTCATGATCAGCGGCTTCTTCCTCCGTTATGACGCCGGCTTTGATCAGGCTGTTGACGTATGTGTGGTCTTCAGTGATCTGCCTGAGGTTCCCGCGCCTTAAGATATACGCCCTGCTGTCGCCTACGTTCATGACGTACATCCTGTTTCCGCAGAAATACGTGAGCACGAGCGTCGTCGCCATGCCTCTGTTTTCTTTGGATCTTCTCGACTCCTGCAGAATGTCATAGTTCACCTTCTGCAGGCAGTTGTTGAAGTACGTCTTGACTGTCCTGAAGGTCTTCACTTCCTCGAGCGAATTCTCCTTCACATACTCCGCTATACCGGATACTGTCCTCATGCTCGCGATCTCGCCGGAGTTGTTGCCCCCGACGCCGTCGCAGAGTATGTAGACGCCCTCCTTAGGGATCACGAAGCAGGCGTCCTCGTTGTTTTTCCTGTGTTTTCCCTTGTCGGTCTTGAAACCAAC